>JAHDGC010000743.1 GCA_020627865.1 Saprospiraceae bacterium
GTAACAATACTGTCGCAACCTAAATAAGTGATCAAGTTTTCCGTCAAAGTGGTGTCGGAAAAATAAGGCACACCATCATATAAATCTCCCTGACATAAACTCGCCTCGAAGATTTGATCGTATGTTTGGGTTACGGTAAGTTGGGTGACAATGCCACTATCACAGCCATTTACTGACGTTAGAATATCGGTGTAAATTCCTGTGGAGGTATATTCGGAATCTCCAACAATGAGGCTTTCTCCTTCACAAAGAAATACATATTGGTAAAAAGAATAAGATTCAAAAACCTCAAGGTGGGTAACAATGATACTGTCGCAAGCATTGTCTGCTAGCAAATTTTGGACAATGGTCGTGTCACTGGTATAGGCGACATCATTGAACAGTTCTCCCTCACAAATACTTAAGGAAACGGTATCGTTATATGTGGGGTAAACCGACAAGTCAAGATTGACAATACTATCGCAACCATAAATGTCTAACAGTGTATCAACGTATATGCCTGGTGCGTTGTATTGGTTGAGCCCAATCTCAAAAAACTCATCGTCGCAGATATTTTCCTGCAAGAAAATTTCCTGTTCAGCATTAATTAAAAGTTCTAAATTAACGATGCTGTCACAGCCTCTTGCTGAAATTAAATGTTCCGTATAAGAACCGGTTTGGTCATAAGTATTGCCTCCAACGACAACACTTTCTCCCTCACAAAGTACGAGATCGAGTAGCGTATCCAGCTGGATATATTCTGCAAAGTAAGTAGCGGCTCCCCGAAAGCTGGAACGGAAAGCTCCGCCTACCTGAATATATTCTGATGCACTGAGGGTCATGTCTCCATTATTTTGAAACCCCGTTTGGTAAGTAACCCAATCTGCATTCCCAGGAATAGTTCTCGGGTTATTGACAGGAATCCCATTTCTAAATACTGTTACACCAACTGGCGCCAGTATGTTTATTCTCGAAGCATTGCCACCATAATCTCCATCAGCTTGTGGAATGGTAATTTGCTTTGAACCCCAACAATCTATTGGCGGAATGGCATTGAGGCCTCCGTTATAATCTTCTCGTCCGGTAGTTTGGTAGATATATGCTGGGTTACTGGTTTCGAGATACAAATTTTCATCATTAGAATAAACATTGTTTGGTAGGATAAAAAACTCTCCCGCAAAAATATTGGCAATTGGAGTCGGATTGCCATCAATATAAATGTTGGTATTGTTCATGTCTGCGACAACAATAATTCTTTCAATATCTGGGTCGCCGTCAACAGACATGAGCACATGCTCTGTCCCGATTTTATCGGCAGGGATACATTGCGCAGCAGAAATATCCCGGCCAATGAACCCGTTGCTACCATTTCCCCAAGAACCAACATTCATCACGATGTTCTTATTGGCCGTAACTAAGGTTCCGTTCATAAAAAGGTTATTGAACTCGGTAGGATGGGAGGCCAAGACATAAGAATCTCCGGCATCGAGCACAATGTTAAAAGGAGGAATAGCGCCCGCACCTGCGAATTCCAATCCCGGCGTAAAGTCTGCAAAGTCGATAATGGTTCCATCTTCGATTGCCATTACGGAGATAAAGTCTGCCCGTTCATCGAAATCTCCGGTAGAGTAGGCTGTCCCTGCACGGAAGCGGGTGCCCATCGCAATTTCTCCCAAGGAGGTTATGGCCAAACCATGAAAAGTATCATTGTGCCTAACCTGAACTGTAATGGGTTGGTCTGCCTCGACGATCAACCCTTCTGTGTCTGAGATGGTGGTGTTGAGTTGACTTTCATCAATAACACCAAATGCGTCATATCCGTTGCCGAGATCAATTCTGACGGAACCGGAGTTGTCTACAGTCGTTGTGGCAATGGTGTTATTTTGGCCATCCTTTACGGTAACGTTGACTGTTGTAGGGGAAGGGGTCGTAACAAAAAGGGCATGACTATTCAGCATTCCCCTGGAGTACAAGGGTGGCAAGTAATGGGTTTCGGATAATTGTGCTGTAAGATTACCAGCGGTCAATAAAAATAATACGATTATTATGAAGCATTCGGCAAAGAATGCACCTTGTTTTATCTTTATCATGTTGTTTGTTAATGTAATTGTAAACCGGGAAATTGGGCCGGGAGACTGATTAAGCTGTATCAATAACGATGTAATATGATTGCTGAAACAGCTTCCATATTATTGGGATGATTCCAAAAATTGATCTGTGACAAAAATAGGTAATACTTTGGAAAAAATGAGGGAAAAGTATGGGGAATGTGAGGTCTTAACATATTCTTATGAGTGAAGGATTGTGTTGATGTGTATTTTTATGTTTTTTAAAAGCAGGATATGCTGTATTTTTGGGGATCATTTTGAAGTTTTTAATAAAACAAATGAAGAATCATCTTTTTGATAAAATAAAATCCTATTGTAAACAGCTAGAAACTGGATTTGACCAAATACCGGCTACGAGGAAAGTGAGCTTGGAAAGATTGGGTAATTACATTATTTCTTGCTATAAGATAGGGGAAAAACCAAAACTTATAGTAGTCTGTACCCATAATTCTAGGCGAAGCCATATCGGACAAATTTTCTTAGCCCTTGCGGCAGATTTTTACCAGTTGCCAGAAATGGCGACCTTTTCCGGTGGGACAGAGGCGACAGCTTTCAATCCCCGTGCAGTGGCTGCTGTTTGGAGGATAGGCTTGGAAATTGATGTTGTGGATGAGAAAATGAACAATCCGGAATATTTGTTAAAATGGCAACCAGATATGGTTCCGTATAAGGCTTTTTCTAAAAAATATAGCCATGGCGCTAATCCGTCAAAAGATTTTGCTGCGATCATGGTTTGTACAGAAGCAGATGAAGGATGCCCCTTGATTCTAGGGTGCGATTTTCGGTTGTCCTTGCCTTTTCAGGATCCGAAAGCGTATGACGATACTCCGGAGGAAGAGGCGCAGTATGATCTGGCCTGTAGGTTGATTGGTCGTGAAATGCTATATGTTGCTGGTTTCATCAAGGAATCGTTAGCGGCTTAGCCCTTTCCCGCGCTTCACCTCAACCGTCATCAAGATCAGCATACCGACGATGAAGTAGAAAATTAATGCGAGTATACTGTTGCGCATGCCACCCGAAAGCATATTGATAAAACCGAAGCTGAATGTTCCGATAACGATAGCTAGTTTTTCGGTGACATCATAGAAACTGAAATAAGAGGCGGTATCTTCTGTGTCTTCTGGGATGAGTTTTGAATATGTGGAGCGGGAGAGGGCTTGGATGCCACCCATAACTAGGCCAACCATTGCGGCGATATAGTAAAATTGAATTTTCGAGACAACGAAGTAAGATACGATACAAATGGCTGTCCAGATGCAGAGCATGATAATAATGGAAAACTTGTTTCCCTTGATTTTTGATAAGAATGCGAAGGAATATGCCCCTATTATACCTACAAATTGTAACAGTAATATTACGATTATGAGTTCCGTGCTTTCAAATTTGAGTTCTTCGGTAGCAAAAGTGGAGGCGAGGTAGATCACGGTTTGTACACCGGAGATGTAGAAGAAAAAAGAGGCGAGGAAATGCCGGGTATTTTTTTGTGTTTTCAGTTCTTGGAAAACTTTCTGTAGTTCTTTATAGCCTTTGGTTAATAAATTTTCGGGTGGTTTTTCTGCATTGTCTTTTGGTAATCTTCTAAAAGGAATTTGGGCAAAACCGATCCACCACAATCCTACCATAACAAATGAAATACGGGTTGCGATACCAGCATCTGCAAGGCCGAACCATTCTGGTTTCATAATCATGACAAGGTTAGCAATTAGCAAGATAACACTTCCAGTATAGCCCATAGCAAAGCCCTTTGCGCTAATTCTATCGAACTGGTCTTCTGTTGCAATAACGGGAAGAAAGGAGTTGTAGAAAACTTGCCCCCCTGCAAATCCAATAATGGCAAGGATAAATCCGACGAGTCCGATGTACAAGTCGCCCATATCCACAAAGAAGAAGAGCCCGATGCAGGCCATAGACCCCATTGTCGT
>JAHDGC010000744.1 GCA_020627865.1 Saprospiraceae bacterium
TAAAACTGTTCGCTCATAGGTTAAAGAAATATAAGCCGCAGTAGTGGCATAAATTGTATTTTTTTGTGCACTTGCATCTAGGCTTAACAATATCAATACTACGATCGATAACTTTAATTGTGTTTTTCATGACTTTTTGTTTTTTATGGAAAACATTAAATGTTCCCATTTATTTTATGAAATAGTAGCTGTGAAAAATTACATTCGCTAAAGCAACGGCAAGAATAATGACCGAGTTGGGTCTTCTAAAAAAATTATCTTGAAAAAAAGAAAAGAAATAAAAAGAAAGGGGAAAAAGTTAACATTGTAATAAATTACGCCCCTATCCACCATATTTCTTAACAATTCCTTCACATGCCCGATCCAGCATATCATAAACCAAATCAAAACCGTCAGTGCCGTAGTAAGGATCAGGAACAGCTTGATTTTTTCCCGGTTCAGCCATATTCATAATCAGGTGTATTTTGGCTTTGTCGTCAGGGCTATTTGCATGGCGCATAATATCCTGATAATTAGAACTGTCCATAGCAAAGATCAGGTCAAAGCGATCTAGATCTCCAGCGCGAAATTGGCGGCCTCTTTGGTGGCTAATATCCAAACCATGCTTTTTCGCTACAGCGATAGAACGGGAATCGGGTTCTTGGCCAACATGCCATCGCCCAGTGCCAGCGGAATCAATTTCCCAATCAAGGCCTTTGGCTGCTGCTTTGGCTTGTAAGATACCTTCCGCTAGTGGAGAACGGCATATGTTACCGAGGCATACCATCAGTATTTTCATTTTGTTTCCTTTCATTACGAATATAAACTTTAACAAATCACAATATTATAGCTCTATCAAACTTAGGGTAATACAGTACGATTCCATGTCAATCGGGAATGGTGCCGCCGCTACAAACTCAACCTGATAATTATCATACACCGTCATCGACATGGAATCTTTATTAATAGAATTTTCGGTAACCAACTCAATATCTGTACCTATTTCACTTTTCGTAAACAACAATTTGACATGCGCTCTGCCCTCCCAAAAACATACAGCTTCTGGAGGGCAACGAGAGTCTTCCAGTAATTCTGCAAAGGTAATATCAAATTCGCCATCATCAAAAGACTTGGTTTCTCCGAGGCAAATTTCATAATCTTCAACTACAACGGGTTTATTATTCTCACAGGCCATAAAAAGACCGAAAAAACAACAGATTCCTAAATATGCAATAGATTTCATAATTAACTATTTTGAAGGTTAAAACTTACATAAAAATAACGCGACTTTCTAGCCCAGAGTTGGGTTTTCAAAAAAAATCATTAAAATATTTTATCCGAACAAATTTTCTAAATCATCGTTAAAATGTCGAAACAAATCTTATTTTTACGAAAAAAATCATATTATGATGAATGAATTAATGAATCTTAAACGTAAAGTAGGCGAATACAAGGAAGTCTTGAACAATACGACGGCTTATCGCAAAGCTTGGAATGAAAGTTTGCGAGATGCCATTATAAATAAGCTAGAGGAAATTATCAAAGAAACAGAACTTCCGGCAGAAATTGAAACCAATGAAAAGGTAGAGAATTTAGAATCTATCGTGTTAAATTTGGGACAGGCCAAAAGTGGCCTTTATGAGAAGTTAAACAATGATGTCAATCGCCACTTAATCAAGCACAATGGTTCTTTGGTTTACCAACAATTGTTCAATGGCAAGGTCGTTGTTTTGATTATGTATCCTACTATTGAAGGCTACGGGCAACCGGCTCCTCCTAAACAAGTTGGCATTTATCGTCCCGAGGAAATTAAGCCACCTTTTATTATTCGCCACATGGAAAGTTTCATCAAGGAGATGACCAATTGGGAAGATTATGATGATGATGACAAAGGGATTGCACCACCACAACCTATAGGGTTTAATATGAATATGCACGAAGGGTTGATTACGGATGAGGAATAAATCAGACCATTCGCCTTGCTCATTGTCAGACCGCTTCGCTGTGAGAATAGAGACCGCTTCGCTGTCAGACTTCCCTATCCTGGAGGGCATGCAGATAGATGAGCACACCTTGATCCCTAATTGACAGTACACCAACAATACCAAGAACATGTCGACTAATCACTAGTAAACTAATCCACCATTCAACTAACAAATGTACCAAGACTATAACACCACAGACACGATAGTTGCCTTAGCTACACCGCCCGGTGTTGGTGCGATAGGTGTGATTCGACTTTCGGGGCCGGAAGCCACTACGATTTGCAACAACATTTTCACGAAAAAAGATTTAAGCCAAGTCAAAAGTCATACGGCACATTTTGGTCGTATCCGAGATGAAGCAGGAAAGGTTTTGGATGAGGTACTCGTTACGGTTTTTGTTGCGCCCCGATCTTACACCCGTGAAAACACTGTTGAAATCAGTTGTCATGGATCAGATTTCATCTTGCAGCAAGTGATAGAACTTTGTATCCGGCAAGGAGCACGGTTGGCCAGAGCGGGAGAATTCACCTTGCGGGCTTTTCTTAATGGCCAGATGGATTTAAGTCAGGCCGAAGCGGTTGCCGACCTCATTGCTTCCCGCTCAGCATCTGAACACAGTTTGGCCATGCAGCAAATGCGCGGCGGCTTTTCCGATGAAATTGCATTGTTGCGGCAAGAGCTACTCAACTTCGCTTCCCTTATAGAACTGGAGCTGGATTTCTCTGAAGAAGATGTCGAGTTTGCGGATCGAACGGAACTTATCAAGTTAGTTAACAAGATACAAACGATCATTCAAAAGTTACTGGATTCTTTCCAATTGGGCAACGCCATCAAACAAGGCGTCAACACCGTAATTGCAGGCAGGCCCAATGCTGGGAAGTCTACCCTACTCAATGCCTTGCTCAACGAGGAAAGGGCCATCGTTTCTGACATTGCTGGAACGACTCGCGACACTATAGAGGAAGTTTTAAATATCCAAGGCATCCCCTTCCGCCTAATAGATACGGCTGGCATTCGTGAAGCCCAGGATCAGATCGAAGCTATTGGTGTAGAAAAAACAATGGAAAAAATCAAGCAGTCCGCCATCCTTGTTTACGTTTTTGATGTGATCAGAACGCCTCCTGAAGAAGTGAAATCAGATTTGAAAAAGTTACAAAAAACTGACCTCAAAATTCTGGCCGTAGCCAATAAAATGGATCTGAATCCATACACCAAGGCAGAACATTATACCGGCGAATTCCTACGAACAGAACAATTTGTACCCGTATCGGCCATCAATCAAATGAACGTACCTTTCTTGAAAGAAAAGTTATATAAATTGGTCGTACAGGGCGAACTGAATTTGGAGAGTACGGTGGTGAGTAACAGTCGCCATTATGAGGCGTTGCAAAATGCGAATGGTAGTTTACAGGATGTGTTGCGTGGTTTTTCTGATGGGATTAGTTCTGATTTTATTGCGCTAGATATTCGGAAGGCCTTGCATCATCTGGGCGAGATTACGGGACAGGTGACTACGGAGGATCTTTTGGGGAATATCTTTGGGCGGTTTTGTATTGGTAAGTAAAAATATTGTTAAAAGCTACCATTCCAGCATACGAAACCTTGAAGGTTTCGTATGCTGGAAAGATTATTCATAAAATGGATGTAACATAAAAAATTTTACAACAAATAAAACACGAAATTTATGCACTCATATCACAACGCCTTAGGGTTGATTATAATCATTATAAATTTCCAATTCTTTAGGGGTTGGCTTAACATTTAAATCCGTAATGAACCATTGTATATTTGGACGTAAAGCCATTGTTTTTTTGTCTTGTTCGATCCCTATAAAACCTGCATTAAAATTTAGGGTAGAAAAATTTCCATTGTCGTTTAATATGACTTTAGCTTTAGAGAGGCCACGAGGTAATTTATTTAACTTTAACCGTGCCTTATCATATGCTTCTTCCGTTCTCTTTGTTCCGTTTGTTCCTTCCAGTAGAGGATTTTGAATATATTTGACATTACCTTCTTTATCTCGTCCATCTTTTAG
>JAHDGC010000745.1 GCA_020627865.1 Saprospiraceae bacterium
TTACCTTGCTCTTTCAATGTTCTTTTTTTCAGCTGCATCAAATTGGAAGTCCGGTACTGTGCTGACTCCAAAGCAAAGCAACGGATCACCTGCTCTGCCAACTTATATTGGATGGCACCAAACGAGGCAATCGGCACCTTGAACTGTTTTCTTTCATTGGCATACTTGACCGCCATGTCAATATTTGCTTTTGCACCACCAATACACAATGCCCCCAATTTAAAACGGCCATCGTTTAAGGAATTAAATGCGATCAAATGCCCTCTGCCAACTTCGCCCAAAATGTTTTCGGCAGGAACTTTGGCATTTTCAAAAAACACCTGTCTCGTTGAAGAACCCTTGATGCCCATCTTGTCTTCTTCTGCGCCAAGTGTCATCCCTTCTGTTCCTTTTTCTACAATAAATCCGGTAAAATGTTGGCCATCAATTTTTGCAAAAACAATAAAAACATCCGCAAAACCAGAGTTGGAAATCCACATTTTTTGACCATTCAAGATATAGTACTTTTCATCCTCTGATAAAACAGCCGTTGTTTTTGCCGCCAAGGCATCGGAACCAGAACTCGGTTCTGTCAGACAATAGCAGGCCTTTAATTCTCCAGTAATCAATCGAGGCAAATAATGTTTTTTTTGTGCTTCTGTTCCAAAGTATAAAATCGGTAACATTCCAATTCCGGTGTGAGCTGCAAAGGTGACATTCCAAGAACCGGATGGGCCAACACGTTCGCACAACAAAGTGTTGGTATTGGTATCCATCTCCATCCCACCATAAATTTCCGGCATGTGGGCACCAAGGAAACCCAGCCCTCCAGCACTTTCTAGCAATCCAGCAGCAACATCGTCCTTCATTTTTTCAATCTCGTCCTTGATAGGCGTCCACTCACTCTCTAAGAAATCATCCATCGCTTGGCGAATCATCAGCTGTTCCTCATTCATCTCTTCGGGGATAAATGTTTCCTCTACTTTTGCATCGCGAATGATAAATTCTCCCCCCTTGGTGTAATCTATGGTTGTTGATGTTGTATTTTCCATAATAATTTTTTTATAATAATGAAGTGGCTAATGTTTTACGCTCACAAGTAGCAATTCATATATATTTTGACGTAATATTACAATAGAAGTCTCAATTTGTCGCACAAAAATAGCGAATTTTCGCTAAATATTTATATTTTTTATCATAAAATATGGTGCCAAAGTGTCTATTAGCCGCAAAATGGTAGGTTTCGGCTTTCTTGTCATGTGACTAGGTTTACTAGAGCCAAATAGATTTACTACCTTTATTATAAACGTAGTATGGCCCTGTATATAACAACAGCATCAACCAGAAGTTTCTCCATCATCAAAATAAAAATCATCACATGAACAAACTACCAACACTCCTTCTATTCCTGCTCTTATTGCTAAATTCCTGTAAACAGGAAAACATCACTACATCTATAACTTCCCCGAATCAGATCAATAAAATCGAATTTCAGTTGACAGAAAACGGGACAGCTTCCTATCAGGTTTTTCATGGAACAGAAACAGTTATTCAAAAATCCAAGATGGGATTCGATTTCAAAGATGCAGCACCATTCGGTAAAGGGTTTACGATTGTAGGTAGCGAAACCAATACGGTTGAGGAATCTTGGGAAATGCCTTGGGGAGAACAACGGAAAGTAAGGAACCATTATAATGAACTCATCATCCAATTGGAAGAAGAAAAAGCCCCCAACAGAAAGCTCAATATTTATTTCAGGGCTTATGATGATGGTATCGGATTTCGATATGAATGCTTAGCACAAAATGGCGTGGACAGTGTTATCATTATGGATGAAAATACGGAATTCCAATTGAGCGGGGATCATACGGCATGGTGGATTCCCGGAGATTGGGATATTTACGAACACCTTTATAATACGACGAAGATTTCGGAGATTGATGCTCTTGCAAAAAGAAATCATCCTAATCTTGCACAAACTTACATTCCTGAAAATGCGGTAAACACGCCGGTGACGATGCGAACAAAATCTGGATTGCACCTCAGTTTTCACGAAGCTAATTTAACAGATTATGCCGGCATGACCTTGAAGGTTGACGTAGACGATAAGGTTGGCAGCAGGGGGCGGGTTTGCGATGAGTTTGGTTGAGAAGGGTTAACATAAAATCCAAGGAAATTTCTTCACCAAACGGTATTTTATTTCTAAAAATCAGTATTTTTACAGATTTTTAGATATACAGATTCTTATATAGACAAGGTTTACTAAACTTACTTGTTCATGGGATCAGTTAATTAACTTTCAAGTCTAGAACTACTAAAACAGAAGTTTAGGAAACCTCTATCTCCATGCAAAAATTACTCGCTTTCCTCCTCATTGTTTCCACCCTATTGGCCTTCACCGGAGGCGACGGCAACAGCTACCCACAAGACTATTTCCGCTCCCCTGTGAATCATACGATCCGGCTATCTGGAACATTTGGAGAACTCCGTCCCAACCACCTGCATGCAGGCATAGACATCAAGGCCAAAGATGGCAAAATTGGCCAGCCGCTTTTTGCTGTCGCAGAAGGTACCGTTTCCCGCATCAATGTTCGAACTGGTGGATATGGTAAGGCGCTTTACATTGACCACCCAAACGGGTACACTTCCGTTTATGCTCATCTACAAAAATTTCCGGATGAGATTGAAGCTTATGTAAAAACGATTCAGTATAAGAAAAAAAGTTTTGAAGTAGAGATTTATCCCAAGGTCGGACGGTTTACTTTTGAAAAAGGAGATGTTATTGGTAAACTTGGATTGTCCGGACGCTCCTTCGGGCCGCACTTGCATTTTGAAATCAGGGATACCAAAACGGAACATCCTATCAATCCCCTACTCTTCGGCATCCATGTTAAAGATGATATTCGCCCTAAGATGCATCAGGTAAAATTTTACCAACTGAATGATAAAAGAGAAACCTTGGGTAGCCAGACTTTTAACTTGGTGAAAAAAGGTCGGGATTATGCTGTCAAAGGGGATACGGTATTCTTTGGCGCATGGCGAACGGGCATTGCGTTAAAGGTTTATGACCATATGAACGGTGCCAGTAATTGGAATGGTGTTTATGCCGTTTCGATGTATGTAGATGATGTGCTGACTTTTAATTTTGATTTTGAAAAATTCTCTTTTGACGAAAGTCGCTACATCAATGCACACTTGGACTACGAAGAGCAATTCACCAAGAAGAGCTATTTCAACAGGTTGTTTACATTACCTGGCAATCAACTTTCAATTTATAACACCGCTAATAATTTTGGGCTTGTTGACCTGTCGGCACATCAGGCTAAAAAGATCACCATTATCGCCGAAGATGTGGATAAAAATAAAAGTGAATTAGAGTTTTGGGTCAAAAGAAAAACAGTAGCAGAAGCACCTTCCAAACAGTACAATTACTTTTTGCCTTATGATGAAGAAAACAGAATAGACAACAACAACCTCACGATCCATATGCAAGAAAACACTTTGTATGAAAATTTGTATCTGGAATATTTCAGTTCTCCTGAAAAATCGACAGGGGTTTATTCTCCGGTTTACCATGTGCACCATTACAAAATACCTGTACATAAATATTTCGACATTGGTATTCGTCCAACAGTTTCCATTCCTGAAGAATTGCGTTCCAAAGCCTACATTGCGTATTGTGGCAAGGATAATGTTATCAAAAACTGTGGTGGCGATTGGGAAGGCGATTTCTTGAAAGCGAAAGTTCGGGATTTGGGCGATTATTCCATCATGATTGACACCAAACCGCCAACCATCAAGCCGATCAATTTCAAAAGAAATTTAAAGGGTTATAATCGGATTGATTTCAAAGTCGTAGAAGATTTAAAGGTCGCCAAAAATGTGGATGCGATTCGTTATGATGCTTACATTGATGGGGAATGGGTGCTGATGGCTTATGATGCCAAAAAGGATAAGTTGACGCATCGCTTTGATGAGCGGACTGGCTCGGGCGAGCATGTTTTCCGGCTGGAGGTGCA
>JAHDGC010000746.1 GCA_020627865.1 Saprospiraceae bacterium
AAGACTGCTTTGCAGACATGGTGGTGGGTTTTAATACGGGTTCTAAGTTACTCTATTTAATTAGAAGGATTGAGAATAATTTAAAATACTAATTTTATACAGAGGGCGGGAAAAGGCCTGAGAGAAAATTGATTAATTTGATTTTTAAATATTTAATTATTTTTTATTTTAACATTGTGCACCCTTCAGGGTGGGAACCCACCCAAGCAACCACGAGACCAACTCCCGTTTCCGGGATCTCATCGACAAGCCATAAGCTTGTCCCTTCTGTTACCGACTTTTCGGTAGAGAACTATATTCAAGGAGCTTTCACTCCCCGGATCACACAAAGCAACCGAGCCCGCATCATTTTATGCAATCCTTCAACAATAATATAAACCACTTATGACGCATGTAGATATACCTATCCCCAGTGCCGATATGGTTGAACCTTTATTATTTGTAATTTTAGATTATGGATGATAATCGAAATGCCCCAGAAGCTTGCCTTCGTATTTGGCAAGGACACAGGCAGGTTTATTCTCGCTAGTTGAATCAGTCCTAATAGCGAACTGTACCTAGTAGCAATCTGTATAAGCTGAAAATCTGGTATACAATCTATATTCGGGTATCAGTATTGGAAGCTTATTAAACTTAGTTGTGTTGATTGTTATTTTCTGATACCTATCTTCAAAAGGTTGTTACAAAGTTAATTATAATATTTTAATGTGCAAACTTTTTGGTTCTAATTTTTATATTTTAATGTAACGAATGTTTTATATTAAAATTTGTCGTTTGCGGAGATTGCCGAAGAATCAAGTTGCTCTCTACTCTTATTCCGGTTTCTATGCTTTCTTCATTCTCTGTCAATTACTTGCCTTTTGCCCAATAAAAACTGCCTTTTTTTCTATTCCATACCCCGTTTTGTTAATTTTGTCATAGAAAAGTACCCGAAAATGATTTAAAATAATTGATTTACACAATCAACAACAAATGGACAAAATACTCCCCCTGATTTTCCTGATGCTGATAACAATACTGCATGCGCAAACCCCAAAAACTTTGGACATCAATGTTTCGACAACGGTGGCAAAGCGAGTCGGCAAAACAAAACCTCTCAGTGAATTGGTGCAAGTACCTGGCCTTTTCCCAGAAAAAAAAGCCTTGCTTAAAAAACGGAAACAAACTGTTGATAATTTTAAGCGAAAAGCTCCTGCACAAGATTTCAATACGGTCGCTTTGCCCAAAGGAGCCGATCCCGTTCGCCAATCTGTCATACTTCGGAATACATCCAATTCGGTTGAACCCTTGCTAAATATAGATGGTTTCCATCAGGGAAATTCTACCAATGCCAACCCGCCCGACCCTTGTGGAGACATTGGCCAAAATTACTATATCCAAATGGTCAATACTACGGTATTCAAAATTTTAGATAAGGCTGGAAATGTCGTCGTAGATGCCATTTCCGCAAACACCTTGTGGCAAGCAATGGGATTCAGCTCTGCCGGTGATCCGATCATTTTATATGACCAAGCATATCATCGTTGGTACATCACGGAATTTACTTCCTCGGGGTACTTGCTCGTCGCGGTTTCTGAAACGGAAGACCCGACGGAGAGCTGGAACGTTTATAATTTTGCAACACCCAATTTCCCAGATTATCCAAAGTATGCCTTATGGCCAAATGCACTTTTTTTGACGACAAACGAACCGGGTTCTTCCCCTGCATATTTTTTGGATAGGATGGCTTTGATTAATGGAGAAGAAACGGTTGCTATACAACGCATAGAAATTCCCGCAATTCCAGGCGGCCCAGGTTTTCAGGTAGCCACTCCGGTGGATTGGACGGGGAGCACTTTGCCTCCTGTTTCTGCCAATCCGATATTGTTGCGTTTGCATGATGACAATTGGGGAAATGTTCCCGAAGATAGAATAGAAGTTTTTGAAATAGATATTGATTTTACCAACCCAGAAAACACCATTGTTCAAAGTTTCCTCATGCCAACGGCTCCTTTTGATACCAGACCTTGTGCTGCTCCCGGAAGTGGATTGGTTTGTATCCCCCAACTAGATGGCAACGGCATCGACGGTGTGCCCGAGGTGATTATGCATCAGGTACATTATCGGAATTTTTGTACCTATGAAGCCATTGTTCTTTGCTTTATTGTTGATGCAACCGCAGGCGAAAATATATCTGGTATCCGTTGGATGGAGTTGCGTCGGACGGACGAAACCAATTGGGCAGTTTATCAAGAGGGAACCTTTGCCCCTGATGATGGCAAGCATCGTTTTATACCTTCTATTGCAATGGATCTTGATGGAAACATCGCGCTAGGGTATTGTGTTTCCGGAGAGGATATTTATCCTAGCTTAGCCTACACGGGAAGAAGGGCAACTGATCCAATGGGCATGATGACACTTGAAGAATATACTATTGCGGAAGGGTTGAGTTCGAGTCCAAGCACTCGCTATGGCGATTACTCCCAGATGACGGTTGATCCCGTTAATGAAAAAACCTTCTGGTTTACCGGAGAGTATCGCAGGGCAGATAATTGGGGAACAAAGATCGTTTCGTTTGAATTTCAGGATAGTATAGACCTTGCTCCCGTTCGTTTGTTGAGTCCGGAATCTATGTCTGGCCTTTCGGCAAATGAAACCGTTGCTATTGAAATCCGAAATGCAGGATTAACTACACAAACAGATTTTTCCGTCGGATTTATTTTTCAAAATGAACCAGCAGTTATTGAAAATATAACAGTAAATTTACAGGTTGGCGAAATGTATACCCATACTTTTGCCACGACGGTAGATATGTCCACTGTCGGATCATATGATTTTAAAATTTTTACAGTACTCGAAAATGATGAAGTCATCACCAACGATACCATTTGTTTGAAAAGAAGTAACTTGCCTCGTTGGGATGTTGCTGCAACAAACGTCTTTGGTTTTGACAATATCAGTTGCACGGATGAAGGAACTATTTTTGTTGCCATAGAAAATAAAGGAACGGTTTTTTTGAGTAGTGCAAATATTGTTGTAGAATTGAATGGCGAGCTACAGGAAACCATCGCTTGGGAAGGGGATTTGTCGCCTGATCAAAGTGCTGTCTTGCCTGTTTGGGTAGATGATTTACAAAATGGAAACAATACGATTACGGTAGAAGTTTCTGAACCAAACGGGCAAGTGGATGAATGGCCACAGAATAATTCGCTGGTTAGGAATTTTGATATTTTGACGGAAGGCGTAGATGTTATTTTTGATTTGACATTAGATAATTTTCCTTATGAAACAACTTGGGTGTTGGAAGATGAGAGTGGCGAAACACTCTTTTCCGGAGGACCTTATCAGGAAGATGATGCTAGTATTACCAAGGCGTTTTGCTTGCATAAAGATTCGTGTTACACCTTCATTATTTTCGATACTTTTGGAGATGGAACGGGGTATTATAGTTTGGATGTTATGGGAACCATTGTCGCGGAAGGAGTCAATTTCGGTGCAGCGGATACCACTATGTTTTGTCCCAATGATTTTTGTTTACTCACGGCCGATATTGCCATAACAAATGAGTCTTCCGATGGTGCCGAGGATGCTTCCATGATGATTACCCCACAAAATGCAGCCGGAAATATCCAGTACAGTATTGACGGGGGCGCAACTTTTCAAGCGTCTAATATTTTTAATAATCTTTCTGCTGGGACGTATCCTATTGTCGTGCAAGCAGGAGCCGTTGCGGATAGCTGTACTTATCTAGATACCGTAATTATCGTGATAACGAGTACTACATTTTTAGAAGATGAAACCCATATAGAACTTTTACCGAATCCGACAAATGGCCTTTTCCGAATTAATGTACAGGGACTAAAACAAAGCGACCCATTTTTGGAGTTGCAGATTTTTGACGCTACAGGCAAGCTGGTTTATCCCGGCAACTTGGTTCGCTACGATGATACCTTTACAGGACAATTTTCCTTGGTCGCTTATCCTGCTGGAGTGTACTATATTCGTTTTCCGA
>JAHDGC010000747.1 GCA_020627865.1 Saprospiraceae bacterium
TGCATTTGATCTAAATTCAGATTTTTCATAATGAATTAAGTTTATGAAGTTAAAAAATAAAATTCTGTATAGTTTTACTTTAGGCACACACATAGAAATCGTGTTACTATTGTTACAAGGATCATAAGGCAATAGTAAAAATCACAATACATGCTTACATAAATAGCAATAGTAAGCTTGTTCTTATGCAATACACACAACAAAGCTATAGCGATACATACCTATAGTATCTATCAGACATACAATGGCATATCTGATCATATCTTTTAAAAAAATCTCAGTAGAATAGCTTACATGAGTTAATCTAAAATCTCTAATAAATTAAATGATTAAATAAAAATGAACTACTACCTATCATTACAATAAATAGTATACATTACTTATCAATATTGTGAGGGCAACAATACTAAGAGTATGAATTTGGAAAATCAAACGAAATGATGAGATGTTCATTGTAATGTATATTGTTTGGGTGACAAAACATCTACAGCATATTCTTCAATGGAGCTTTCTTGTTAAAATTTACAGCAAGACCAAGTCAATGCTACTATAATAAGAAACTACTTTTCAAGTAGAAGCATCATAAGAAGAAGTAATCAATTCGAAACCATTAACAAATATATAAAAAAAATAACTATTAAAAAAATAAATTCTTTTTTTTTACAACAAACAACAATCATCGGGACACCACCAAAGTCTTTGCCCCGACATAACGATTTTTAACAGAATTCACACGAACTTCATAAACACCTTCTGGTAAAAAACGCACATTGATAGGGCTTTGTGAAAACTTACCATCATGGCGAACGATAAAGCTTTTTACCAACTTCCCATTCGCGGCCCATAGCTCTATACTCACCTTAGATTTTTTCCCACCATTAATTTGAACAAAAGAAAGGTTCCCCGTAATGCTTTGCGACAAGCGACAATCAAATTCCTTCGGGCAATATTTCACTCCAATAATTTTCTTACTAAAAGTTTCTTTCAAATCCGGACATCCCCGCTTAAGACGATAATAGTTTTTCTCCAATGCAGCTTCATCTGTGAAGGTAAATTTTGTTTGTGCTAGATTTTTTGTATTATCAATCCTTGCAATAGTCTCGAAATACTTCCCATTTTTACTGCGTTGCAAATCAAAATACTGAGGCAGTCCACTTTCATCCATTTCCCATTCCAATGTTATGGTACAAGCAGCATCTTTCACCTCAAAAGAAAGTAATTTTGCATAAGGAGAAAACCCAGTCCTACCCGCTTCCTTATTTGTTGGACAAGGCACAATATCCAAAGAGGAAACCGGATTAATTGTAGTTTCCGGATCAACCGCTATACTGTTGGTCGCCTCTAAATAAAGTTCCCCGCCACCAAGCAAAGCGTTCGAAACATTTATATTCCGACCATTGTAAACACCATTTGTAATACCTGCCTGTTCCTGCGAACACGCAGGCAGGTCATTGTTAATATTTAAATCGGCAATACAATGAGAAGTTTTCCGATAGACCTCGTTTCCGCCAACGTAGGTCATCAGCACCTCTGTATTGCTGATTTGATTGGTAGGAATCGTAAAGATATCCCGATCTACCACGATAAAATCTGCCCACTTCCCCACTGCTAGGCTTCCGGTAACATCTTCCTGTCGCATGACGTAAGCTGCATCAATAGTGTAGGCCTTCAAAGCAGCCTCTACGGAAGGTAATTGTTGTGGAGAACGGGTCAAGGCATTTTGCATACCCACAAAAGGACTGACCGAACTAACATCCCAATCGCTACTCAAGGCCACTCTTGCACCAGCATCATAAAAAGCCTTTAAAGGAATGAGGCTATCCGTCCTAGAAGCACCTAGCAAGAAATTAGACTCGCTCCAATTGGCTGGATTGGTAAAATCTCCCGTGACTTGCATGTCCGCTGTTACATTCAATTGGGCAAAACGTGGAATGTCTAAAGCATCTACAATTTCAAGATGCGTGATCCGATGGCGGGCACCGATATTTCCATTGTTCAAACGAGCTGTTTCGATGGCATTGAGCGATTCTGTTATTCCTCGATCTCCAATGGCATGGATATGAAAATCAAAACCGGTTTGCTCCAAAGTGGTAATCAAGCTAGTCATACGGTTTTCATCAATGTAATTAAGTCCACTATCAAAAGGCAAATCCCAGTTGTAGAGATAAGGGGCATGCAGTGCAGCAGTCGCATTGATGACGATGCCATCCGCATACAATTTCAGCTGGGTACTCCGCAGCATATCGTCGCCATCATCATACAAGGCTTGCAGCGCTGGAATGAGTGTTGCATCATTATCATCTGGGTATACCCAAGGTGCTAAAACGACTCGGCAAGTCAGCTTTCCTTCATTTTTAATGCTTTGCCAAATGGTATGATAATTTCTTTTCCAATACGTTCTGCCTTCACAGATGGAAGTGATGCCATTTTGCGCCAACAATGGTAATCCGTAATCAACTAAACCTGCTTTATTTTGTGCTTGGATCGTTGCATTATTGGCAAAGGCTGCCGAAAGGACAACATCTCCTGCATTGTCCAATAGAATACCTGTAGGAATATTGCCATTGGTTGGATCTTTTACGATATGGCCACCGATAGGATCAGGTGTTGCAGCTGTAAGCCCCAACAATGTCATTCCGACAGAATTCACCCAAACGGAATGAGAAGTTTCTTCCATGACCATGGCCGGTGTTGAAGGATAAACATCATCTAGAATTTCAAAAGGATAACGGGAATTTAATGGTGCTTCGAAGAAGGTAAAAATGGAATGGCCGGCAGCCGTAATCCAGCCATTGGAATTGGGCGTAAGATTGCAAGCCTGCAATGCAGAGATAAAATTTTCAGGATTGGTTTCGGAAGCATCCAGCAAGCAATCACCACCTATTGGAGAACTCGCCTCCAATGGATGCATGTGTATATCGTGCAATCCCGGTAACACTAATTTTCCGGCAAGGTCTTCGACAATAGTTAAGCCACCAGTGTGGACTTCTGCCCCAGCATTGGAACCGAGATAAATAATGTCTCCCGCTTTGATCGCCATTGCTTGTACGAAAGTATTATTGTTGGTATAAATTTTTCCGTTGCGGAATACTTGGTCTGCGATTTGGGAATGACTGGAATTTGGCATTGAAATTACTGCCACTAAAAGCAGCATAGAGAACATTGTTTTTGTATGCATCGGGTATGATTTTGTTTAATGCTTCCAAAGGTATCCTTTTTATTAGCAAAAAAAAAAGTTCATTTGAATAAAAAACAAAAGCACAGAGAAAATGAATCCCTGTGCTTTTGTTGATAAAAACTAATTTACCTAAACCCGAACCAACATTTAATTAATCGTTGCAATTTGTGCTTTAATAGCATTGTAGGTTTCCGACTCCCCTCCCATATGCAACAACACCTTCTGAATCGTCCCAGACTTGTCCACAATAAAAGCCCTAGACCCATTCATTTTATCCCCACCATAAGCCAAATTCCCCAATTCTAAGGCGTTCGGAATGATCGGAAAATTATATGATTTTGTACTTAGAAATGAGGCTACCACTTTTTTCTCATCCTCCGCGACCCCAAGAACAACTACTTTATCTTTTGCAAATTCTCTATTGATTTTTTCTAAGGCATTCAATTGTCCAACACAATTCTTACATTTGGTATCCCAAAAGTAGAGAATTACTGTTTTGCCTTGATAATCTGGTAAAAATTGTTTGGTGCCATTCATATCAGGTGCTTCAAATGGCATTGGTGTAGTACCTTCAAAAGTTTTAACGGCAGCCGTTTCTTCGGATGTAATTTGGGCTGTCAGATTTTGTGTTCCAACAAAAAACACAAACAGGAGTAAGGTGCAGAAAATTTTGTGTATCATATTTATTTTTTTATCGTGTGAAATTTTCAAATTAGGCGGGCGGTATTTTTTGGCGGTTGGATAAAAAATCACTGAATGATTTTAAATCGGGGAAAATTAAATCCGGTTTTGAAGATAATACTACTTTTT
>JAHDGC010000748.1 GCA_020627865.1 Saprospiraceae bacterium
ACCCGTTCTATTTACCCTATTTCCTTGAGGCTAATTTGTACCAAGGGTTGTCTCCCCATTATCTGCATCACATGCCTGACTACAAGGAGGGTCAGTACTAAAAATTATATCCACCGTTTCATTATACTCACAACCATGATCATCTGTCACGGTAAGCGTATACGTTTCTGTACCTGCTGTACCAACTGTAGCTGTCGTCCCCGACGCACCATTACCAGACCATACCTGCGTAGGATAAGTGTTGGTAAAAGATGCCAACTGAAGATCAGCATCATCCACAGGAGCGAAATCAATGCTCCACGAAAAAAGTGTCCCATCATCAAGATTAAAATTATCAAGTACCTCAACAGTCCATGTACCATTAATTGGGCAACCATTAAAGTCGGCAAAGTTTCCATCAGGAATATAAGTACCTGATGCCAAATCAACTCCCGTAACATTATTTGCCACAGGCCCCTGATTCGAACTAAATAACACGACAGCATTCATATCAAAAGTATACTCCGCTCCAGGTCCCGGTGGAGATTCCGGAGGCACGGTGGCATCCCCTGCTCCACCCAAATTGATGTTTTGCATATTATTACCTAATCCATCAAATAACAATACTCTTGTCCCGTCAGGACAAACCAAATTCGCTTCCAAATCTCCGGCATAACTATGCTCAATATTCAAGGTCACGGTCATATTCACACCATCTGTTACGGTTGCCATCGGGCCATATTGTGTATTAGTAAAGGAGGAAGTAAATGCGACACCTTGCCCATCAGGAAGTGGTGTCGGAGGGGCAGTCGGTGTAACCTCTAGTTCCGTCGCAGCATAAGGAGTGATGGCAGAAATCAGATCAACAGGGGTATTTACACAAGCAGTTGTTGATGTTCCAGACAAGTCTATAGTAGGTGCACCCGAAACATGGACAATATCAAAAGCTAAGTTAATCGATTCACATCCTCGGCTATCAACAACCGAAACAATTGCCCGATAAACACCCGGTGTGCTGTAAGTATAGGCAGCCGTAGGCACCGCAGTTGTGCTCGTATTTCCATCCCCAAAATCCCAATTGTAACTGGCAATGGTGACACCTGCTGGATTGAAGGGACTTGAGTCTACAGCAGAACCAGAAGCATCAAAATTGATTGTAGTCCCAACGGTTTCGTTATCCGCAGATGGAGAACATCCCGTCTGCGGATTCGTCAAAGGATCAGCATCAGCAGAAGTCATCTCAGCAATTGGAGTAAAGCAAATATCCCGACATTCAACCGTCCAGTCCGTAGTCCCTTGTTGTGCACCTCCACAACTTATGAATCCATCTGAAACGACATTAACGGTTACACAGCCATCTCCCCCGTCCGGCAAAGGAGTTGCCAACTGGTTAATACCACTAACACCCAGTCCAGTAAATTGTGCTAATAAAGCACCTCCCGTTCCAGTACCATCATACACGTACAAATAATCAAAATTATTTTCAAAATCATAATTCGTAACGGTCACAGAAATAAACTGGGTATTAGGATCATCAGGACAGTACGTAATAATCGTATTTTCATTATCAGTATAACAATAAAAAACCGTTCCCGTAGAACATTGACCCAACAAATACATTACAAAAAACAATACACAAACAAATGTAGATAATAGTTTTTTCATTTCGTAAAAATTCAAATTGGATTAGAAAATATATTAATTCAGCTTTAGCAGCATCAGCAAAATCAAACACTATACTTACAAGTTCAATAAAACAGTCGACATAAGGCATAGCAATACCTGCTATCCTCTATACGATAGATACAAAATAGGACAAGGAACAACTGTTATATGATGGAACTTTGATCCTTCATATAAAGCAATAAAATTGTTAGGGCTACTTCGCTTGTCTTAGTAAAAAGCAACCCTAAAAAACAGTAAGCATGTTAAAGTAATTGGGACATAATCTACGGTAACGAGAACAGATAAAATAATTATCTATTATACCATATTCCATACAACTCACTATTCAAACACAAAAAATGATTAAATTCTAAAAGAAAGGTTAGTGGGATAGTAAGGCGAAAGGGATGGGTAAAACCAAAGAAAGCATACACCACTTTGTCGGGGATCACGAAATCTTTAGGCTAAAGTATTTTGGCTTTAAAGCACCCTTATTGATTATATAAGTTTTACGAAATTGTATTGTAATAATTACAATTTTATTTGGCGCAATGATACATTAAAATAGTTACTCTATATTTATTCTTTCAGTAGTCTTTCGATAAAGATACAACTTTTTTCACAAAAAATAACATAAAAAATACATAACCAAAGTAGACAATATATAAAATTGGTAATATTCAAGGTATTGCAACTATCTAACCATACTTTTTTTTCCAAAAAAATTCCCCAATATTCGAATAATGAAATAAACAAAAATTACATTCTCCTTTAACTTGTTTTACTTAAAATCATATTATATTTGATAAAAACAAATACTAAATAAAATGGAAGGATCACCATTTTTTGTCTATAACAAGGATTTTATGCTTTTTGGAACCCAGCACATTGTTGTGCTGCTCCTCACGATTTTTTCGTGTATTGTTTTGCCAATTTTCGCAAAGAAACACCTGAACTATAAGCAACAACTCTGGATTTCTAGAAGTATAATAGTTACCCTTGTCGCCTGTATAATTGCTTACCTTTCCATACTAATCGGGTTGGGGAAATTCAATTACAAAACTGATCTCCCCCTTGACATTTGCAACATCAGCTCTATCTTGATTCCCTTCTTGATGTGGAAACCGTCTTTCAAAGCACACGAAATTCTCTACTTTTGGGTACTGGTCGGCACCACACAAGCCATGCTTACACCGCATTTATACAACGGCTTTCCTAACTTTATTTTCTTAAAATATTGGATTACCCACGCGGGTCTCACCCTCTTTATTATTTACAATACTGTGGTTTTTGACCTTAAACCTAATCTGAAAAGTATCTGGAAATCTTTTGCGGTTTTACAAGGCTATATCTTGTTCATTTTAGCATTTAACTATATTGTCGGTTCTAATTATGTTTATGTTTTACACAAGCCACCGACATCGTCTCCTCTTGACTATCTCGGCCCTTGGCCTTGGTATGTGATTGCCTGTGAATTGATCGGGTTGCTATTGTTTTTTGTTGTTTTTATTCCGCTTTGGGTGACATCAAGAAAGAACAGATCACCGATTACGACATAATGTATCATAAAGATCAACCCTCCATTGCTCTTTTAATCCTCGGATCAAAAACAAAGTCTTCATTTCCCAGCAGCTTGATTTTACTAAAATCTGGATGTTGTGGATTAATCAAAAAATTATGCTCCTGCGGGACAATTACACTAGGGACTTTCAAGACGGCAGCCTTTCTTGCATCAATCCAATCTACTCCCACCTGTTGGGTCAGATGGTAATTGCTATATTCGAACCAATTTTCTGGTAAATCGTTCAAGGAAATCACAGCGATATTCAGGTCATCCGGGATTTGGATAACCATGACTTTGAAAACATTGTTCAACCCTTCTCCACTTCGGTGAACAACATTTTCGAGGCAAGCTAATGCACGTGATCCGCCCGTGTAGATCACGAAACGGCCTTTGGGATTCCAGCGTGCAGCAAAACCGGAAGCGGCTAGGCTTTCAGCCCACCGAGCGTGTGTAATACGAAATACATGCATATTGTTGTCAGGAGCCACTCCTTTTGGACAAATGATGCTGGCTTAATGAAATTTTTGGGATGGAAGATTTAGTAAACTGCATAAAAAATAGGTTAAAGATCAATTGTTCAGGCTCACCTTCACTTCCTGAAAGCCTGCCTGACAAGTCGGCAGACAAGGATTGCCTACATAGAACTTTAACATAAAATTTTCTATTCAAAAGCTTACATACACTTCTTACGCAATGTACTTAGTTGCTACCTGTTTAAGGACAACACAAACACAAATTTCAATAAAACAACAA
>JAHDGC010000749.1:0-2416 GCA_020627865.1 Saprospiraceae bacterium
GCTTGTAATGATTGTGCGCTTGAATTCCAGTATACCATAGCGCCGGGCTTAGATTTGGATGCTGCTTTTCCTAGTCCTTATATGCTTACAGATGGTAGCGGTAATATGTGGCCGGGAACCGTTAGTGTAACGACTGACGGAGGAGGAAACGATGTGGTAAGTATCATGTTCGATGGCGGTGCTGCGCCCGCTGGATTTGATGGTACAGGAGCTGATATTTGCATCACTGTTCAAGAAGATTGTGCTGAAATTACAGACCCTGGCTGTGGGAATGAAGAAGTTTTCGTTACTGAAGAAATGTTCTTCCACCAAAATCAGACGCTCTGCCCGACCTGCATTATTCCTATAGAATGCCCAGATGCAAAATCCGTATCCTTCAGCAGTTGTGCCCCTGCCAGTTGTATTTGTGATTTGGGGCTGGTTGTTCAAGCAGAACGCTCTACTATAGGTTGCCCCTCGGATGGCTGTACAGAAGCGGACTTTGATTTGACAAAAGTATTGGTAGGAGATTTGATTGATATCCAGTCTACCGTGACCATTGATGCCGCCTCAGCCTCCATGTATGATATGCTAATGCTCAATATCGGCATAGTCGATCCGGCAGCACCAGCACCGACCATAGACATTAACAGTATCCAAGGGGTAGGTAATGTTACCGTTATTGTAAATGGCGGTGCAGCTTGTACGCTTCCGACACCGACAGACCTTTCCGCACCGCTTGATGTATCTTCTTGTATCGGCACACTTGCAGCAGGTGATGTGGTGGATATCCAGTTCGAAGCACAAGTCATTCAAGATATTGATGGTGCAGCCGGAACCGGATTTCAACTCACAACGGGAGCAGATCTCTTTGATGTCGGCGGTACCAATCAAGCCACTGAATGTGCAGATATAATCAATGATTTTATTTTATTCGGTTCTGCTGAATCCAATGTCGGTTGGACTTCTAATCAGCCTGATTTTAATGGCTGCATTGGAACCATCCTCAATAGCACCACAATACATAGTATTTCAAACAGCAATAGTGGCCTTCACTTCCCTTGTGAGATTCGCACTGTACATTATCCTTTAGAGGCAACCGTAGATGTACCGGCAGGTTATATTCTTTCTGTGGCCCGGGTCGATATGGTACTGGCTAATCCAGCAGGAGGCCCAGCTGTTAGAGTTCGGCATGACATCCCGACTAATATCACAGGTCCCGACAGCTATACCGTCGTATTTGATACCCTTTTTAGTAGTAGCACCTACCAAGGTACCAACCCTGTTAATCATAATAGTCCTATACTTGTAGGAGGTATTAATGAATGCAAGCTAGACGAAACTTACCGCCTTGAACTGCGCTACACTTACATCCCTACTTGTAATGCTCCTACAACTCCCGTTACCCTATCTTTGACAGATTTCCAATATGGCTACCTTGATGTATTAGAATCCTCCAATAATGCCCCAGAACCATTTGTGAATACCATTACACCAAGCGTACCTATCGTCGAGGAGATTTCATACACCGCTTCTGATGTACTTCTCCAGAGTCAGGTCGGGATACCCTATAACCTCCCGGATGTCCCGCAAAATCCAGATGGTACTTTCCCGTTTAGCTGGGAGCTGTCTCTTTCCAATCAATCCGGTACCGTTGATGCACAGAATGTATATATGTTTTTTGATAATTTACCAGCAGGGGTAACAATTTCCAGCGTTGAAGTTGGTGGTTGTGGTGGAACGCCGCTTCTACCAGACACTGATATTTATAACTTTGGGAACCTTACCATTGCAGAAATTCAGAATATTTGTATTAATGGTAGCTATACCGGTTGTGCGGAAGGGCTAGAAACGATCAGAGTCGGTTATGGATTCCTTTGTGAAAGGGAAGCGACCAGTGTCGATGATCTGATGAATACCTTGATGTGTCCTTCCGAATTTATTGATCTTATTTTCCAAAGGCCAACTTATGACATCCAAATTTCGGATCAAACCGTTATGC
Organism: Saprospiraceae bacterium; assembly: GCA_020627865.1. Taxonomy (GTDB): domain Bacteria; phylum Bacteroidota; class Bacteroidia; order Chitinophagales; family Saprospiraceae; genus JAHDGC01. The sequence goes on from JAHDGC010000749.1 coordinate 1,982, forward strand.
CGGCCGGCGGATTTAATCTTTGTGAAACGATTGATATAGAAGTCAGAATATCTAATGGTGGTACGGGTAATTTATTCAATACCCCCTTAGAATTCTTTCTACCTCCTGGGGTAAGCTATATTCCAAGTTCTGCTTCTATTTGTTATAATGCAAATGCTAGTGGAGGGTTAGAATTGCCTGCGGAAAGTTTTACAATTGCCGATCCTATAGATAATGGCAATGGCCAATATACATACACCGACATCAGTTCTGCGAATGGTTCATTCCCTGGGTTTGGAGATGGATTTCCCGGGGCAACCGCACAGAATATCCCAGAGAACTTAAACCAAATGTTCTTGAAGTTTCAGGTGGAAACCACTTGTGATTTTACTGCCGGAGACCAAATTGACTTTAATATTACAGGAGATAATCGCTGTGCAGAATTAGCAGATGGAG
>JAHDGC010000749.1:2426-3957 GCA_020627865.1 Saprospiraceae bacterium
TTAGTCCCGGCATCAATCTGGACATCGCAGGGATTGCCCAACCCAATGCCTTTACCCTCACAGCAACGGATGTAACCCTTGATCCTTGTATGCCTGCCACCACGCAAACCATCATGATTACTACTACAGCACAAAATGATGATGCGACCGGAGGTGCGGTAGATGAAATTGATTTGGTAAAAATTTGCTTGGATCCCGGCTTGGATTTCGTAACAGAAACGGGGGTGCTTGAGCCAGACGGTAGAATCTGTGCAACCATTGCTGTCCCTGATAACACACCTAATCCTAGCCTTAACATCGAGGTAGAAACAACAGATGCGACACTAGATGCAGCTGATGGCCCACTTATGGCAGAAATATGTGCCTTGGCAGATCAATCTGCAGCATGTGCATCTGCCCCTGGAGGAACCTGTGACATTAAGGTACCAACAGAGAAAGGAGCAGCAGCAGTGAATTTGGCGCCATCAGGCTGTGACTGCACCTTGGTATTAGGAGCACCAACCTTAGCCTGTGATGCCAATACAGATGGTGTGGACAACTATACGGTTTCTATTCCTTTCGATAATGGCTTACAAGGTGCGCCAGGTGCAGGAGGTTATACCATTACGACGACCGGAACTGTAGGCGGAGATAATCCGATGACAGCAGCTTCAGGAACGATTACGGTTTCCTTTCCAGAAAATACGCCTTACAGTTACCAGATTACAGGTATCCTTGGCAATGCAAATGAAGCTTGTGATTTTACGGTATCGGGTGCAGGAATTGAATGTTTGAAGCTTTGTGATGCAGACAATGGAACAACCACATTGAGTACGGGAGGGAATTAAACCCGCCTTTCTTTACGGTTAGTGTAGATTTAATCGTCTATAAAATAGCCTGTCAATAATCTTGGCAGGCTATTTTTTTGTCCACAATAAAGTGTTTCCTTGTAAAATCTAAAAATTAATACTCAAATTAAAGCTAAAGACAGCCAAACGCTATAAAAACACAATAGCTTAATTACCAACACATTACATTATCCTGTGTGTTATTGTGCATTAGCTATTGCCATGTAGATGTGTTTTTGTATCACTACAATTATATAGTAATTTTAACACATGTTTTTTTTATATAAAATGTTTTCCTACTTTTGACAGAATATGCATTTCTTAAGAATACAAGAGAAGAGCATATACATAATTCCTTCCCGAAACCCGCACTTTATCCCGCCAACCGACTTATTATACTCTATTTGGTATAAGGAGATTTCTTCCCCATACCCGACTTCTCCCAACAATTATCCAACTGGTAACACCAGAGGAGAAAGCGGTTATTTGCATCCTTAGTAAATCATTTTTATACCACTTGCGATCTGCTTAAACTATATAATTTAACTAATAAAAAACCCAGATATTGCTTTTCAAGTTTCACCAAAGCATCGTGAACAATAAACACGAGAAAAGTTCTAGTGGGTACATATTTTAAACAAAAAATCATGTATTCTTTTTACCAACACCTAAAAACTGTATGCCTCGCTGCATTACTCCTGATC
>JAHDGC010000750.1 GCA_020627865.1 Saprospiraceae bacterium
AGAGAAAGCGTTAGTGCTATTTTCTCTGCTGGATTTAAAGATGAGAGTAAGCTAGTAGAGGCAGGAAATGTTGTAGTTAACGGGAAGAAGCTAACACTGACAGAAGACCGTAGACTGCTGCTTTATCCTGAAATTACCAAGGAGGATTACTTGGGTAAGTCTGTTGATGTCTCTTTTGATTCGAAGTCTGATTTTTTTCCTGATATAAAAGAAAGTGTTTTAGTACCTGCCCAAATGCATGTTACTTCCAATATTGGCAACGGTGAATACTTTGATAAAAGTGAAGATTTAATTATAAACTGGAAAGCGGACCCTCAATTTGAATACGCCTATATTGCTATTTGCGCGTCGGGATTACCGTGTTATACAGATGAAGTGAAGAATACCGGAGAGCTAAGAGTAACCAAGGATAATTTCGCGGAATTTGAAAGAGAATCACAGGTTGTTATTCATATAGGTTGTGGACAACAAAAATGTATGGATGATGGAAAGAAAGAGATTTGTATCAATACTGCTATTAATGCAAGGACACCGGGATTAATCGTTAAGTAAACCATCAGTGTTGAACGATTCTTTTTAATACAAAACGAAAGCAGTGATATTGCTCCGGAATTTAATCTCTTTTTATTTAGGAGTGATATTCTTGCTTTCGTGTTCCAATATCACAGAAGATGAAATGCCTGTTGTGTAAATCGGTTTATATTATAATGTTTTGCTTGCTTTGTGCTTGCAATAAAGAAAAGACACAAGTCATTCCTGAAGAGTTAGAAGATTACGTGCATGCATTTTTTCGAGATGCAAGGAAACATGGAAATAATATTCACATCGAAGATTTTGATCTAATATTTGATTTTGTTCAGTTGAATAATGATAGCGTGAGTGGCCGATGTAATGCCTCGAATAATAGGATAGAAATTGACGCGGCTCTCTGGGAACGGAAATCAGATGATGTGAAAACATGGCTGATCTATCATGAGCTTGGGCATTGTATTTTGGGAAGAGAACATTACAATGGTGTTTTTTATAATGGGGAATGCCAGAGCATGATGTGCAGTGATTTCATCAGTGATAATTGTTCCACTAATTTCTTCTCTGATGCTTGGAAAGCATATTACGTGCAAGAATTGTTTTGCGAAGAAAGAATCTTGCCAGATTGGTACGATACGGATGCAACATTGGAAATAATTACGCCTTTAAGTTATAATACTGTGATTTTAGATACGGTGATCTTTGATGATAGATTGCGTATAGATAGTATCTCAGTATTAGACGATGCTGATTTTCAAATCTGTATGACTTTCCATAACTGGCAAGATTTAGGTACTTGTATCCACTTGAACTGGGACAGTAAATCTCTGGTACTGTGCGATAATAAATTTACGATCAGGGAAAAAGTTTTAGTCGAAAATACATACCTATTCAATAATTATTTTCAATCTAAAATTGGAATGGAACTGGATGATGAAACTACTCTTTGTATCTTAAAAGAAGAAGAGTGGTATTACTTTTTTGTTGATATGAACTTGATTCATGTCATGGATTTTGAAACTTGGGTGGATAAGAGGGTGTATACCAATTCTTTTGATGAAAATATGGAGCTTAGTTTTAAGGCTTTCAATTTTTAGTTTGAATAGTATCCTATTCTATGTCCATTCTTATTAACTAATTTTTACGCTTTTAAAATTAACAACTAATGAAAATATATAATTTTGTTTATATGCTGACTCTGGTTTTGCTGGCTGGCTGCAAAGGGTGTGATCCAGACGAACAGTTTAATAATGGTAATGATGACCCTAGTGTACTTCTTGTTGAAATTACCGGAACAGACATCGCTTCCGCGTTGTATGATGCCCTAGATTGTCAACATCCATTTAATTTTACCGCTGATGTGGAAATATCTGTTAGAACAGCTTCTTGGTCAAATGGCGTTGCAACTATTGATCCTAATCCCTTTTTTGAATTTGATGATGAAGTTGCGCTTCATGATTGGACTCATGATGGAACAATTATCCCAATCGAAGTGCCCGAATCTGGAGCCTATGCTATTTGGATGGAGGTTGAGATGCATGATTGTAGTCTTTGTTGCCACGGGACTGATGACAGGCAGTGTGGTACGGAAACGGTGCCGGGAAATCCGCAAATATGCAAGACTGGTAAGCCGCAGGTTGCTATAGAGAAAGTTTATAGAGCTGAGGAGCGACCTCCCCATGATCAAAATTGGCACCCCACTGGTAGTGATATTCTTGTTAGAATTTGTCGGGCATGCAGTACATGCCAGGAACCATGTGGGTAAAGTGCATATATGGGAAAGATCGTGCTGAGGCAGATAAGTCGTTTGATCTAAGTTTAAAGTAAAAGCCCAAGATTAAAATGATCATTTTAATCTTGGGCTAACAAAAGTAATACAATTAATGGAAAACTAAAACAACTATTTAATTTTCTGTACTTTTTTAATAATCGTCTCTTGTCCTAATTTAATCTGTAAGACATATGTTCCTACGGGAAATTCATCAAATTCAATAGATTCTGTATGTTGTCCGACCCCTAAATCTTGAGATTGCTCAAAGACAAATTCTCCAAGGATATTATTTAGAGTTATCGTAACCAAACTTGCACTTTCTAAATTAAACTCAAGGTTTAACCCATCTGTAAACGGGTTTGGATAAGCCTTTAAGCTTGCCATATCAATGATATTCTCAACATCCGTCAAATCCCGCTCTCCCTGCGCTAACCAAACACCCCATTTGCCACCGACGATTAACTGCGTAGGATCGCCCACCGGAGATATTTTATCCGAACTAACACCAATCCTCGCCAAAACTTGTTCGTTGTTTTGGTTGATGGCATCAAAAATAATAACATCATCTAGCCGAGAATAGTTAGGGTAATTGTAAGTAATATTTTCAAAGAAACTACCCTCATCTCCAGTTTCGATATTTACAGCTTTTAAAATATAAGAATCGTTGACCTCATCTATGTAATCAAAAGCAATAATATGCGGAGAGTTTTTAGAAAAAGTAGGATTTCCGATACTCACATTTTCTGGTAATCCAGTATATAACTTTGAAATCTCTCCATTACCATAATTGCCAGCAATATTATTCCATACTTTTTGATAACCAATATCCCAGTACTCAATCTGATTATTTTCTGTACCATCTATCCGGTTTTTTGCATCGTATAACAAATATTCTCCGGTCAGGTCAAACTCTAGAATATCAGCATATAGCACATCGCCGGTGGTAATACCTTCCGTAAAAGTAGGGTTATAAAGTTCATATGTTATCCAATCGCCATCAATGCCAAAATCATAAACCCAAACTTCATTATTAAAGTCTGTAGTCAGTGCTGCGAGCCGATTCCCATCTTTAGAAATAGCAACATTTCGCCAAATCGGGTCATTCTGAAGAATAAACTCATCCGTCTCATTAGTTACCCAATCTATCGTAAATCCATACATCTTGTTATCCGCACCAATAAAAACAAAGGCCGTCCCATCATCCGTAACACTAGGCCGACTTAAAATATCCGTATTCGTCAATGTAAGTAAGGGGCTGCCATCTGGTAAGTCAATATACAGTGCGCCCAAGGCAGCATCAGAAGAAAGAATGTAATCATCTCCGGGGTTGATTTCTGCATCTTGCTCGTAATTGCCTGGGCCAACACCCGGAATACCGACAGACTCAAAAGCGTTTGCGGCTGCATTGGCCTGTGAAGAACCGGAACCATAAAGATCTTCTGCTGCCGTTACAACTGCATAACGGGCATCCGTAAATTGGGAAGACATTGTTAGGTAGTCGGTCAATGCCTTGTAGTAAACTTTTTCGGCAGCATCTTTTCCAACGTTTGTAGCAAAAAGATAAAATGCTCGATTAACAATACCGCTGTTGATGTGTACGCCTCCATTATCTTGGTTTCCATTATAAATCTCGTTCATGTGGTCAGGCTGCCAGC
>JAHDGC010000751.1 GCA_020627865.1 Saprospiraceae bacterium
ATGTTGTTGGATGGAGAGCTGATTGCAGATGATTTTTATACTGTCGAAATTACGGATGAAGATGGCAATAATCTTGGCAACGAACTTGGCCCCGATCAAGTAGGGGATACGCTTACCTATATGGTTTTCAAACCTTGTTCTACGATCCATAATCCTTGTTGGGGAATGATCATCGTGGAGGATAAACTCGGGCCAGAAATTACCTGCCCAGATGATGTAACAGATGGTTTTATCTGTACCGATATTGATGAAATTTATACACCTGAAATTACAGTGTTAGAAGATAATGTTGATTTGCCAACAGGCAACCCAATTGCAACAGATAATTGTGGCGAAATAACCGTAACTTATAGTGATGTACTAGAGGAAGGCGGCATGTGCGGTGATGACATCATTACCAGAACTTTTACCGTAACTGACCCTAGTGGAAATTCCGCTTCTTGTATGCAAACCATTGCCATAGGAAGGCCGGTACTGGATAGTATTATTTTTCCGGAAGTGCTGGTTTTAGCTTGTGATGCTGTCGCGGATTTGAATCCTACAACACTTTATGATGCTGGGTATGATGCTTTACCGTTAATCCCTTCTTTCTTCGGAGTACATCCAATTGATGAAACGTATTGCAACCTCGGTGCTTCTTATGACGATTCTCCGCAGATTCATATTTGTGGATCAACCTACAAAATTATTCGTACTTGGACGGTGTTGGATTGGTGTACGTCAGCATCCAGCATCCACAACCAGATTATAAAACTGGAAGATACCGAAGCACCAACTTTTGCCTGTCCGGTTTATGAACCTGTTATTGCAAATACCGAAAACGGGCAATGTGAGGCTATTGTTACAGTTTTGCCAATTTTAGATTTTGAAGACAATTGTTCGGAACTGGCAGAAACAACTATCGAGCTTACGGCTCCCGATGGTTCCGTAACGGCGCACAATGTTGGCGATGAGCTGTTGTTGCCTACGGGTGTTTATAACGTTACTTATTTTGTTACAGATGGTTGTGGGAATAATGCAATACCTTGCACGACAACAATTAGCATTAGTGATGATACGCCGCCTGTTGCCATTTGTGATGAGCACACGGTTGTTTCCATAAATATTGACGGCAGTGCAATTATTTGTACGGCGACTTTTGATGATGGCAGTTATGATAATTGTAGTGACGTTACCGTAAAGGTGAAAAGAATGGATGCTCCTAATAATGTTCCTTTCACAGAATGTGTTGAGTTTGATTGTAGTGATGTTGGAGAAACCATCATGGTCAGAATGCGGGTTTATGATTTGATCCCTACTAATGGTTTTCCAGATAATGATGCAGGCCGTTTTAACGAATGTATGGTTGAAGTAGAGGTGCAGGATAAGCTCGCTCCAAACATGGTGTGCCCGGCGGATAAAACCTTGGAGTGCCATGCAGATTATACAGAAATTCCTGAACTTTCTAGCAATAGCAATGATGGTTTGGCAACATTTTATAACGGGCAACTGGTTGGGTATTATGCCGGTGCTAGCGACAATTGTAATGCTACAGTTACGGTTGAAGACGAAGGAGAAATTGATAATTGTGGTGAAGGAATCATCTCCCGTACTTGGACAGTAACGGATGATGGAAACCTTACGGCAACTTGTGTACAAACCATTTCCCTTATAAACAGTGAGCCTTTTGTCTCCGGTGATATTAGCTGGCCTGCGGATTATACTTCTTATTGTACTATAGGTGCAGGAACAAACCCGGAGGATCTTCCGGCAGGGTCTAACTATCCGGCAATAACGGAAGATGCTTGTGATTTGGTCGCGATTACTTATGAAGATCAATATCTTTACATTGTGGAAGATGCTTGTTATAAAATATTACGTCATTGGACTGTTATTGACTGGTGCCAATTTAAATTACATGATGAAATTACCTACGAAGGTTATTGGGAATATTCTCAAATTATCAAAGTGGTCGATACTGTTTCTCCGGAGATTGTTTCTGACTGTGCAGATATTGAAGTTTGTAATTTTGAAGAAGATTGTGGGCCATCCTATGTCGAACTTGTTTTAGAAGCTACAGACATTTGTTCTGATGATTTAAATTATAGCTACAGTATTGATGCTTTTGATGATGGTGTGGCGGATAATGGTTCTGCTTTTAATGGAGAATCAAATGATGCTAGTGGCAACTTCCCGATTGGGACACACCATATTTACTGGACGGTAGAAGATGGTTGCGGCAATGTCAGCTATTGTGATTATACCTTTACGGTAAAAGATTGCAAAAAACCAACTCCTGTTTTAATCAACGGATTGGCGACGGTGGTGATGCCTTCAAGTTTGGAGGTTAGCATGTGGGCGGTTGATTTCAATGCGCCAAACTCGGCTAGTTTTGACAACTGCACCCAAGCGGAAAATTTGATTTTTAAAATCAGAATTGTTGCACCAGGAAATGCAGCATTGACCACTTTGGCAGAAGTACTCGCCCTTGAAGACGATGTAAGTTTTGATTGTAATAATTTAGGTTTCAATGAAGTTGAGGTTTTCGTTATTGATGAAGCAGGCAATTGGGATGCTGCAATTACTTATATCAATATCCAAGATCCAAACAATGCTTGCACTGTTTTGGAATTGGCGGATGTTGCCGGAAATATTTACAGCGAATCGGATGATATGGTAAGTGCTGTTACTGTCGGAATGGATGTTGCAACAACTGCTATCCCCGATTTCCTCACGAGCAATGATGGTTACTTCCATTTTAGTGCGCCGATGTTCGAGAACTATGTTATTGTTCCCGAAAAGGATACGGATCCGTTAAATGGTGTGACGACTTATGATTTGGTGCTGATCAATAAACATATCCTCGGCGTTACATTGTTGGATTCTCCGTACAAAATTATTGCCGCGGATGCCAATGCCTCCGGAACCGTTACCACTTTTGACCTCGTTACTTTACGTCGTTTGATCTTGGGCGTCGACACGGAATTTGCAAACAACACCTCTTGGAGATTTGTGGATGCATCTTACAACTTCCCTAACATGACTAACCCATTTGCAACTGTTTTCCCGGAAGTTATTGCCATCAATGAGTTAAACGAAAGTATGGTTGAGAATGATTTTATTGCCATCAAAACGGGTGATGTGAATGACAGTGCGATTCCAACATCTATTACAGCTGTTCAACAAAGAACTTTTGACAATAACTTGGTTTTAAACTTGAAAGACCAAAAGCTTGTTGTAGGAGAAATGTATAACATAGATTTTACAGCATCAGATTTTACAACTATTTTGGGCTACCAATTTACCGTGAACTTCGATGCAACCGCGCTAGAATTTGTGGATGTAAAAGCAGGCAGCCTGCGCAACTTGTCAGCGGCCAACTTCGGATTGAGCCTACTGGATAAAGGAGCGATTACAACAAGCTGGAACGAAAGCGAAGCGGTTTCCTTGGAAGATGATTCGGTATTGTTCACGCTTCAATTTGTTGCGAAAGCAAACGGTCAATTGAGTGAACTTATTTCCGTAGGTTCTCAGTTTACGCAAGCAGAAGCTTACACGACCAGCGAAGAACTTGACGTTGCTTTAGCATTCTTTACCACAGAAGAAAAAATATTGTTGGAAAATGAATTCAAACTTTTCCAGAATGTGCCGAATCCTGTTTTGAACAACACGATGATTGGTTTCCAATTGCCAGAAGCGACTACAGCAACGCTACGGATTTTGGATATTGCAGGAAAAGAAATCAAAGTCATTGAAGGTAACTTTGCTAAAGGATACAACGAGATCAATATCAGCCGGGACGAATTGAAGGCTTCCGGAATGTTATATTACGAACTCCGTACGAATGCGGATAAAGCCGTCATGAAAATGATTTTGGTTGACTAATAACTGTCGGGTTAAAAAATGATTGAAAAACTCGTTTAATTTGTTTTTTGACGTATTCAGTTATCGAATTGAATAATTGCAAAGCC
>JAHDGC010000752.1 GCA_020627865.1 Saprospiraceae bacterium
TTAGTTTGCCTTACTGGAATTCCCTTCCTTATTTCCGCCCCCGCTCCCCCTTCATCCAAGATTCCCAAACATTAAACATACGCATCGTATATTCCATTTGTTTTGCATCGAACATTGTTTGAATTTCCTTACGGCTTTGTCTTGGTAATTTAACGGCATCATCGGCAAAAGCCAAAGTCAAAAAGGAGATAATATCTCGATTTTTTATCAACGAAGCTTGGTCTACTTTATCAAAAGTATCGGATGCGGCATGGTAAGTCGTACCATAATTTGCAGGCTTGTGAATGGCGACAAGATTGGGAACGCCTTGTAACATAAAGTCAAAATTATCCGTCCCGACGATGATGGCATCAAGGTGGGTAAAATCCGACTCCATTATTTTATTCTTCCCCACCAATGGCATTAATAATTTTTCCAATTCCCTAACAAGATCATCCCGACCATTGGCAAAAAATCCGGTGATGGGGCCACTGCCAATATCGACGGAAAGTGCCATGACATGGTTCTCCATTTCCGAGGCATATTTTTGGGTATAAGCCCAAGAACCGAAGTAGCCTTGTTCCTCTCCGTTCCAAAGTGCAAAGCGAATTGTTCTTTTGGGTTTAATGTTCAATTCGGTCATCCGTCTCGCAATATCAATCATCATGACCACATTACAGCCATTATCATTGGCGCCCGTTCCCAATGCCCACGAATCGAGGTGCGCGCCGATGATGACAATTTCTTCTGGCTTTTCCGTTCCGGGAATTTCTGCGATAACATTATGCGTTGTGAATTTACCCCCAACTTCTGCATCTATTTCCACCTTAATCTTCAGGGACTTTTCATTTGACAATGTTCGCATACAACGTTTGGCATCTTCCCTTGCCATGACGAGTTGGGGCATATCATTATCTGTTGTGCGAGAACTGATGAAACGATAGAGCAAACCATTCGGGCGGGATGCCATAAATATGATACCTTTGGCACCATATTTCAGGGCAAGGTTTTCCGTTTCGGTAGCCGCCGTATATTCTGCAAACAACCCGTTTACATCAAGACAAAGATCGGTTTCTACCAGTACAAACTGTCCTTTAATTTTATCTTTTACAGGTTCAAAACCTTCGGTATTTCCCATACCGGCGAAGATCAAATCCCCTTCATACGTTCCCGGTGGGGATTGGTATTTAGAAACTAAACTGGGTGCAAAATTAATATCTCCAGAGACGCTTGCTCTTGTTGCCTTGGCCAACCAAAGGACAGGCATTTGCACTTCTTCCTTCCAAGCTTTCACCCCTGCTTCTTGAAACTTTTTCAGTCCCCATTCAACCGATTTTTCATTGGCCTCGGAGCCGGTTACGCGTCCGCCAATGCCATCACAGAGTTCTTGCAAATCTTGAATGATTTGGGTTTTATTGGTTTCGGATTGCTTTGATGGTTGTGCATAAAGCAAGGTTGTACATAAGATAAAAAGCGTGAAAAAATATAAATTTTTCATAAGGCGAAATTTAAAATATCATTATTTCGCAACAATATACCAAAATATTTCATTATTTTGCTCTCGAAAAATAAATTTTAAAAGCTAAAAACAATTAACAACATGATAAGGATAATTATTTTATTTACGCTGTTCGCTGTCACTTTCTGGCTTGTTCACTTTATCTATACTTTTCTAATCAATGCATACAAAAACCAGAATAATTGTAAAAATTGTGATGGACTTGGATACTGGAAAGGGACAAGAGGTGAAAAGAATCATTGTAAGACTTGTGATGGTCGTGGCGTGCGAGTAAGCTAGGAATGATCAATTGCATCCGACATGTTATACGTCTAAAAAAGCCTGTCGGAAAATTAACAATCTATTTCCGACAGGCTTTTTATTTATATTAGAGCGTTGTAAGCATTACCACGCTACATTATGGGTTAAATTCTATAACCTGACTTGCTCTTCCTGACCTCACTTTAATATAATATTTTTCAGCATCAAAATCTCTATGGTCTAATTTAAGGAGGTATACACCAGCGTCACTTTTGCCTTTTAGATTCAAGTATTTTTTCTTCTTTTGATTTTCATCTAAAAGCCAAAGTTGGAGGCGGCCGGGATTGGGTAAATTTACCGCGACGAGCACATGCTTTTTCCCATCTTTGGCCAGCACTTTCAAATCCAGTTCCCGCTGTTCTGGATAGGATTTAAATTTGTAAAATTGATTTTCTTTTAAAGAAACTTCTCGTCTTTCCGACTGGTTCGCATTTAAAGCAGAAACAACACCACAACCTTGAATTTGCGCTGTAAAATCAGCACCCAATTCTACCTCAAATTCACTGTGTAAATCAATGTAACTTCCCGCATTAAAAATGACAGTATCCGAAGCAGCAACCTTCCCATCCGAAGTAACCGATCTTCCTGCGTCATAATCTCCCGAAGCAACGGTTCCGGTTTCCACAAGATCATTGACACACAAACAGAAATTGTAAAAGCCTTCATTGCCAAAGTTCCCTAATTGATTGAAAATTTCGGTTCCCATCTGGTCTGTCAGGGAAAAACGACCTTCGCCATAACCGCAACACATGCCGTCTTGGTAAAGATCCATCATATGCAAGGTATAGCAACCGCCTGGGACACAAATTTTTTCATCCAATGTCGCTGCGGGCATACCAGGATAAGGGCCACCAGAAGCAACAACATTCCCACCATCATCCAATATTTCCCAACTGGTTTCTTCGGGATAGTTGTCCAAGAATAAATTGAGGTTCAGGGTTTGATCGGCACCACAAACTGCAACTTGTTGATTGCTCCAAGAACAATTACGATTATCATCCTCGGCATATTCTGCAACCACATCTTGATAATCAACGATATACCCCACATAGTAATTACCAGCAGGCAAATCAGGAAGCATTGTGTTATAATAAACATTGAAATTTAGCGTTTCACTTGCACCAACGACCAAAGCTCCCACCGTACTACTCCCCAAATAATAATCTGCCGTGGTAAAATCCTGATCTGTAGAAAGATAGAATCCAACCTCAGAACTTGCGGCATCTACATTACCGTTATTTTTCACTTCCAGTCCAAGAACACTAATCAAATCATCATTTATGGTAAGTTCTCCTTGCGCAAAGCAAGTCAGGTTCGGGCCTACACCGTCAATACAAAAATCGTAAAAACCTTCATGGCCAAAATCGCCTCCACTGGCAAGCTCAACTCCTCCTCGGGTTTCATTCGTCAAACTAAAATTACCTTGGCCATAACCACAACACATCCCATCTTCATAAAGATCCATCATGTGAAGAACATAGCACCCCGGATCTAAACAGGTACTTTCATCCAGCGTTGCTGCCGGCATACCAGGATAAGGCCCACCAGAATTGAGAATATTACCATTTGTATCTTTAATAGCCCAGCTTGTTTCTTCTGGATAATTATCAAGAAACAAATTCAAATTAATTATTTCTCCATTCCCACTACACAATGCAATGTTAGGACTCGCCCAAGAACAATTACTATTATCCACTTCAGAATATTCAGAAATGACATTCTGGTAATCCACAATATAACCAACATAATAAATACCAGAAGGCAAATTAGGAAATACCGTATTATAATCAATATTGAAATTTAATATTGCATTCGCACCAACAACCAAAGGATCTACAGTACTAGTTCCTAACAAATAATCTGCGGTAGTAAAATCTTGATCTGTAGAAAGGTAATAACCGACCTCAAAAGTTCCGGCATCAAGGGCACCAATATTTTTAATTTCCAATCCGGCAATATCAATGACACTATCATTGATGGTGAGTGTTCCTAGTGTTTCGCAAGTTAAGTTTGCTGCTGGTTCTGCCGCACACAACACATCGGCTTCCCAGATACCTCTGCCATAAGTAGCCGCCCGAATTTTACCAATATCGCAAGCAATGTCAATATCCGTTACAATCGCACTAGGCA
>JAHDGC010000753.1 GCA_020627865.1 Saprospiraceae bacterium
AAACTCAGGTCGGCTGTCGCGCCGGAGCCGGGGCAAATTGCTATCGAGCCGCTCAAGTCGGCGCTTGGCTCTTCGGGTGGATCATTAACCACATTATTGCTAACGGTACCTTCACAACCATCTACACTCACAGATACCAAAGTTAAAGTTGAACCTTCCGGAACAGGAAAAGTTTGTGGACTGGAGTTGTAACTAGTAGATAATATCATGCCATCAACATCAAGTGCCACATCCCAAGGACCTGTGCCAACAAGGGTCAAGGTCAATTCTGCAACGCCTCCTGAGCCAGGGCAAATGGCAATCGTTCCACTTAAATCCGCTGTAGGAGGATCAATAGGATCAACGGTTATATTTTCAGAGACTGTACCATCACAACCATTTGCCGTAACGGAAACTAGAGCGATGACATCTCCCTCTTCGACAGCAATAGTTTCTGAGCTATTCGTGAATGTTTCTGTTATCTCTGTTCCATTTACATCGTAAGTTACTTCCCAAGGACCAGTGCCCGTCAGGGTTAAATCTAAATCTGCCATATCGCCAGAACCAGCACAAATAGAAATGGTTCCACTTAAATCCGCTGTGGGTTCTTCTAACGGCTCATTGGAAACATTATTCGTAACAGTACCTTCACACCCATTCTCACTAACGGATACTAATGCTAAAGTCGAACCCTCCGGAACGGGAAAAGTTTGTGGGCTTGAGTTATAAGTAGCGGATATTACCATGCCATCGATATCAAGCTCTATCACCCATGGGCCAGTTCCAGTCATGGTCATGGTCAGTTCTGTCAATCCACCGGAACCTGGGCAAACAGCAAACGTTCCGCTCAAATCTGCCGTTGGGGGGTCAAGTTCATTTATGGTAACATCTTCTGAAACGGTACCATCACAACCATTCGCAGTAACAGCAACTAAACTGATTACGTCACCTTCTCCTACATCGATTGCAACCGCATTACTAGTGAATGTCTCTGTTATATCTGAACCATTTAGATTGTAGGTAACATCCCAAGGGCCAATACCTGTTAAAATTAAAAATAATTCTGCCATATCTCCAGAACCAGAACAAATAGAGACATCTCCACTTAAATCTGCCGTTGGAGAAGGCTCCTGAGTGATATTAATATTTTGTGTAACCGTACCTTCACAGCCGGAGAATACAGAGATTAGGTTTATGACATCGCCTTCTCCAATCGCGATAGTTTGTGGACTACTATTATAGGTCTCAGATATATCTGAACCATTTAAATTATAAACAACATCCCAAGGGCCACCGCCTGTCATGGTTAATATAAGATCAATGGTTTCTGTAGAGCCAGCACAAAGTTGGCCAGAGCCAGAAAGATCAGCTTCGGGGCCTTCATCCACAACAATGTCTATAGGAACAGGATCACTTTCACAGTTTTCTGTAGAATTATCTATTTCCGTAACGTAATAGGTCGTTGTACCGGGCGTATTGAAAATAGCATCGGGCAGGGTAAAAGTATTTCCGGTTCCTACTTGCGTGCCACCTGCCTGTGGATCTCCATCATACCAAGCAATTTCATTAGCCGGATTATCTGCTGAAGCTGATATATCAACGGGAGTGGGTTCTCCGACGCAGTACGGCCCTGCAGGATCGGGCGTAGGCGGATTGACTTCACAAAGCAAGACACTTTCAAACTCCCAAATACAATTTGCTCCTGCATTTCCATCAACATAAACAAAATAATCGCCATTGGCCAAAGTCGAAGGACCGACCATAACTGTACCTATACCGACATCACAACCTACGAAGCTGGAAGAACTCAGTGTACAACTTCCATTGTTTTCCCAAATTCCCATTTGTAATGTTCCATTTCCGGTATTATCACACTCTACATTCAAAATTGAAATAGATACAGGTTGAGGAGTAGAGTCGTCAACTGTAAAAGTATACCATATTCCATTTTCATTTGAAGTCCATGATCCTCCTGAGCAATCGGCATAATTTTCAGGAGCCCATGAGTCTGGTTCTCCTGTGGCTGTAGCGCAATAGTTACTCCCTGTACCTTGCAAAGGAATAGCATTCTCACATAGATCATTATCCAAATCTATGTTGTTCGAATTTACATCTAAATTGAAGGACTCACATCCTCCATCAGATGAAATCACAAAATAATAGGTAATACCGACACTAAAAGTCGTAGAAATATTTACAGGAACTTCTATGCCAAAAAGCCCTGATGAAACGGCGCCAAATTCATGGCAAGCAACAGTATTGGGATCATCTGGGCACTCAGCAAAAATGTGTATGGCAGTCCCGTCTCCACCATTTAGAAAAATATCATGACAACCACTAGAAATTGGAGAATAAGAAAAGATAAGATCTTCTCCATTAAGAAAATTTTCTTGTCCCGCCCCCCCGAATAAAGATCCATATGCACATAAATTAGGATTTGTATCCTCATTCAAACTATAATCATCTACCGAGCCACAAGTTGTTCCCGAGTAATTATATGGAAAAGAAGTAGGGGGAATATCAATTGCCGTTGCACAGGTTTCGCCTTGGGCTGCAGCATCATGTTGGATAAAAAAAGTAAAGATCAGGGATAGTAATGTTAGGTAGTAATTAGGGAATTGGTTCATAATCTAAAGAGAAAAAAAGTAGTTAATAAATTAGAAAACCTGTTCTAAATTTAGAAATTTATTTCTCAAAACAATAAAATTTCACAAAAAAAATAATGTAAAAAACCAAAATGAAATGCAGCATTTCTATACTGTAGCACAGATACAAGTATTAAAAAATTAAATATTAATTAACAACCTTCAAATAAACACAACAACAAACACAACATCAAAAACTTACACATACAATTTAAAAAATATTCTTAATATTTAATTTCATAGTTAAAATTATTTTGCCTCAGAAAAAATAAATTTATTTTTATCCGTCAAGAACAATATCTTCAGATGAAATCTCCTCATTGCAATAAAACCCTTAACTTTACCGAAAAAATGGGATGACGGAAAAAACGAGAGGACAAGATTCTTTTGGCGTAACAATCTCGCAAAAGTCTGAATTAGAATTCTCGGAATTAACAGATTTTCAGAATTTTTGATGCGCCACAATTTCTATCTGATGGCCAATCAAGGAAAGAAGTTACTTTACCCATACTTTCTCCTGTAGTATAAAAAAGCAGAACAATTGTTACAAGAATTTTTATCATATTACGAACTCAATATTGATCCCTCCAAGCAAGATAAAACCCTTGTTGCGGTGAGTGGCGGGATTGATTCTGTGGTGCTGTGCCACTTATATAAAGCAGCGGAACTTCCATTCGCTATAGCGCACTGTAATTTCAAATTACGTGGGGAGGATTCGGATAAGGATGAGCAATTTGTGAAAAAGCTTGCGGAGCAACTGAATGTTAGCTTTTACTGTACTCATTTTGAAACGACAACTTATGCTCGTCAACATAAAATAAGCATTCAGGTGGCTGCGCGCAACCTGCGTTATGCATGGTTAGAGCAAATAAGAAAAGAAAAGAAGTTTGATTTTCTGGCTACAGCTCATCACCTCAATGATTCTGTGGAAACAATGCTACATAATCTCATCAGGTCTTGTGGCATTCGTGGCTTACATGGTATTTCTGCGAAAAGCAATCATCTTGTTCGTCCATTACTTTTTGTTCAAAAAAAAGAAATTGTTGCTTATACAAAGCAAAACAAAATCGTATTTCGAGAAGATGCTTCTAATGCTTCAACAAAATATACTCGAAACTTTATACGAAGAAAAATTATTCCCTTACTAGAAGAAATCAACCCAAGTTTCATAGAAAGTTCAGGGAATACCATTGAAAGAATTCGCCAAACGGAATTCGTCTATTTAGAAGCTATTGAAAATTTTAAGCAACAATATTGTAAGATAAAAGATAATCTGCTTATTATTGATTTAAAACACCTCACC
>JAHDGC010000754.1 GCA_020627865.1 Saprospiraceae bacterium
AATCAACTTTTTCTCTTCGAACATTTGTTGTACTTTTTTTTGAACTGTCAATATAACTGACACAAAAACACCAGAATATATTTTTGCCATTATTTTCCAACTGCTTTTCAACTTCTAATATTTTCCTAGAACGAAGGAACCTGTTAAGCTCCTCAGTCAAGGCCTCCCCACCGATTATTGGAATCGTAAAAAATTTTACCTGCATCATAATTTTTCTTTTTCTTAAAAAACGCTCCCTTGAACGTATTACTCCAGGCAGCTTCTCCACTCCGCTGGCTGCGCGTCCCGCTTGCCTGCTCCGTTGCGCTGCTGCCTTCCGTTTCTTTTGCTCACAGGAATTACCGGATTAGCTAACCGCCAAACTGGGAAGACAACACCAACCGAAACCCAATAATGCGATAGCGATACGCCGGGGGATGGTCGTGGCGGGAAGCAACACGGCAGTACTGCGAATGATGGTTCCAAGAACCGCCACGCATCACACGATTGAGGCCTTGATCTGGCCCTTTAGGATTCTTCACTACCCCTTTATCATAACAAGCCTGATAGTAATCATCATCATACCAATCGCTACACCACTCCCATACATTGCCACTCATATCAAACAGTCCAAAATCATTGGCTTGTTTCATCCCCACATCCTTTGTCTCCTCATGACTATTCAGCTCATACCAGCCGACCTCCTTCAGCTTGTCTCCCCCAGCGTAGCTATATGGTTTTTCAGCGCGGGCAGCACACTCCCACTCCGCCTCCGTCGGCAGGCGATAAGCTGTGTTTGCTGGGCGGCAGTTTTTTGTCATTTCATTCAGCCGGAATAAAAAGCTGGATGGGGTTTCTTCTCTTTTTCCAACAATATCCTCCCAAGATACCTGTTCTACCGGGCGGTTATCTCCCTGAAAAAAAGACGGGTTGTTGTCGGCTCCCATAATAGCCTTCCATAAACTTTGTGTCACCGGATATTCACCGATGTAATAAGCACTGAGACTGACATCATGAATGGGATCTTCTCGCCAAATTATATCTACTCCTTTTTCATTACTCCCCATAGCAAAGGTACAGGCTGGGATGTAGCACAGGCGAAAAGAGGCGCCATCTTTCAATTGTTGAATATGATATTTTTTCGTGTTCAATTTTTTTTGATTTTGATTTAGCCAATCAATCCCTTTCATAACTAACTTGTTCCCGCAAGCGATACTGGTTGTCTTTTAGTTTACGCAGGACACGACGATTCACAAAAAAGTTCAAGGAGCGTTCCAGTTGCTTGCCCACTAAATCTTCCCCAAACTCATCTAAGTAGCTTTGCTGCACAGCTTCGGGACTAAACTGATTCCTATTTTCCAAATGGTAAATGGCCAGCAGTATTTTCGCATCTACCGCATTAAAATCATAGGACAGCTTTTCAAAAAAATTGTTGATGAGCGCGAGTATGGCCAATAGCGCCTTGACTTTTTGTTCAACGGGAATAGCCAAAATGGCCAACTCATCAATGAGCAGTTTCCGGTAATCAAAGTTGGAAACTTGCAGCAGATTGTATAAGCTGAAATGCCTAGCGGTTATGGTGCCATCCGTAGCTTCTTTTAGTTTTAGGGAACGGACTTCTTCTTTTTCATTGGAACGGCCTTCCCGCAGGCTAACACCTGCAACTACGGTTTTCAATACGACTTCATCGGCGGTGTAGCCCATGTCTTCTAATTTTTCAGTAATAAATGCACGTAATACCTTTTCATTTGTGGTCATATGATTTGATTTAAGTTGTAGCTATATTGAAAGCAAAATAAAATTAAAAAAGAACAACCGCTTCTCCATTATAAAACAAATGGATCAAAGATTGGGCAGCTAAATTATCACTCGCAGCATAAGTCCATCCATAACGCATGGCTTCTTTGATATTTCTGGTTTCGGCATATTTTCGATAAAACCCTGCGGCAAATTTTTTGGCCACCAACGAACCGATCTCATCATCGGTTCCTACAGTATAGAAACCTTTAGTACTGATTGCCCTAGCCTGCGTTTCCGTAAAGCATGCATTCAAGAAAATTATATTCAACTGCGGTTGATCCTCTTTAAGCGAAGAAAAAACAGCTTCCAAATTACCGGCTGTTAAGACATCTGACTCTCGCCCATCCTCACTGCTAAATACAAGGCCGCCCCCCTTCTCCTCAGTCTCCTCTATACCATGCCCTACAAAATGGACAATATGTGGCTTAAAATCATTGATCTTGTCAATCATTAAAGTGGGGCTAACATGATCTACTGGGTAAAAATCAAATTTATTGGTCTTCTTTTGTGCTTTTAGCTTTTTACAAATAAAAGTAAACTCACTTTCAAAACTGATTTTCGCTTGTGACGCAGGATTAGCACAAAGCATCAAAACCCTTTCCATATGATCTTCCTGAATGGTATCCGGGATTAGCTCCGGCAATGGCTTGTCATTTTGCAGGCTTTCTACATGCGGCATTTCTCCTGACTTGCCGATTCCTGTTTTCCATTTTTCTTCATCAAAACCCCGATAGTTTTTACCACCATCTTCAGAAATTTCCCAAGCGACATTATGCCTTCGGTTGGATTTTAATTCTTCCAAAATCGGCTTCAACCATCTGGCCATTGCTTTCTTTTCGATGTGGAGGAAAAGTGCTTTTTTGTCATAGTCCAATTCCACCTTAAAACGACCTTCGGTGGTGGTAACAAAAATCCCGTTGCGCCAGATGTTTTTAATTTTAGTTTTTCTCCCCAACGCGGAGATAAAAGCCTGTATAATGTAATAATTGATCCAAGGCATTTGGTACCGCAACAGTTGTACTTCCCTTGCATTGGCTTCCCAATCAGCTAGCAATTCGGAGGGCTGCTGTTCCGGCAAAAATTCGGGGAAGATATAAATATCCCCTGGCGATCGCTCTTCCCGATTTTCGACAATATTCATCCTGAAGCACAGGCCACAGCTTTCCATGAAGGAAAGGAAAAGCCATTTGTCATTTATCGTATAGCCCTCGCCAAAAATATGGAATAAGTTGTAGACACCTATCCGGCCGTTATCATTTTTCAAATACTCAAAATGATCCGCCCGCCGATCCAAGGGTTTGTAAATCGCCTCCAATGCCCAACGCTGATCGGCAATGATCTGCTCGCCCAGCTTTTCATTGTAATACATAAAGCCATTAAAGTGGAGATAATCAAAAAGTAAACTTCTTGTTATATCACGCACCCCGGCAATCTTGCACAATTCCTCAAATTTCGTTTTCGTAAGGAGTTTATCCGGCTCGTCTTTTTCCAAGTTATCTATAAAATATTGCCTAACCCTAAGCCACGACGAGGGCATGGGCATTTCAAAAGTCGGTAGCTTCTTCGCTTTCTTCTGTAGGTAATACACCAGATCATCCATGTCCTCCCCCGTTCTCGCGTCGAGGTGTAAGAATTCCGTTTTCTGCCTCGAATAGGTATAGGCCTGCTCGTCCTTTTCTTCAAAGCGCCCCTTTTTATTTTGTACAATAAAAAACTCGCTCCGAGGGCTAAGCTCCTCCGTCGTTTCATACCAATATTCCAGTGGATGGCAATGGATTTCATCATCTCGTTCCCGATCCTTGATCTTGATATTGTCTCTCGCATATTTTTCATGTTCCGGATCAAAGACAATTACCTGCAAGGCTTCTGCTGACATAAAAAGACGGTGTGTTCCATGATAAACTTCCTGCCCGCCAAAGTCCCAATAATTGTACGCAACCTTGTTGTTTTTCCAAGTACCAATCTGGATACCATGTGTGGAAACATGCCCAGGGTTACAGGTACATTTATCGTTTTGTAGGGCACACATCAGCGTCGTCTTCCCTACCCCACCGTTTCCAGTTATCATCATTTTAACGACCTCATTTTTTTCATATGGATGATGCCGTAACTCTTCAAACCAGATGCGCGCCTTTTGCAGGCAACTGT
>JAHDGC010000755.1 GCA_020627865.1 Saprospiraceae bacterium
TATTGAATATTTGTTTTTAATATTCGTGTTAAATACTTGTGTATACACCATAGACCGCGAGTCAGGCAGGTCTGTGTTAATCTGACTAACCTGCCTGCTGCAGGCAGGTCTGTGGTGAAAATCAAGCGATTACAGAAAAGAATTATCTGTGTTTTTGCATTGTCCGTCCGTCCGTCTGTGGCTATCTGTGTCATCTGTGGTGAACATCACATTTTAAATTCTAAAACTTCTCCAACGCTTTCAAATCCGCCTTCGTCTTCGCCAGCACCGAATACGAAATATGCAACTTCGTTTTTTCCGCTTCCTCCAGCTGCTTCCTTTCCCCCAATTTCATCGGATCAAAATCCAGTTCCTTCAGCAAGGCCGTCCAGTAAAGCAATTCCGCCGTGGCCGGTTTTTTATGCAACTTGATTTTTCGCTCATTGCGGATAAGCTCAAAAAATTGGATAACGCTTTTGAGCTGAGGTTCAGCAAACCCGTCCGTTTTGCTTTGCAGAATTTTCAACAAAGTATCTCCATCCGGAAACGGAATATGATAATACACGACCCTGCGCAAAAAAGCATCGGGCAGGTTTTTCTCCGAGTTAGAAGTCATAATAATAACAGGCAGATTCTCTCGATCCGCCTCGTATTTTTTATCCACTTCAGGGACTTCAAAACGCAGATGTTCCAATGCCGCGAGAATATCGTTGGGCAAATCGCGCGGTGCCTTGTCTATCTCGTCGATGAGCACTACCATCCGGCGGTTTTCCCGGATGGCCTGCCCGAGTCGCCCTTTGTAATTGATGTATTTTCTTTCGATTTCATCAGTTGTGAGGGCCGCTCCTTTGGTCTGGCTATACTGGAAATGTCCGATGGCATCGTAGCGGTAAAATAAATCTTTGGCCGTGGAGGTCGTCTGAGCGTTAAACACGATGGGTTTTTCCAGCTTGAAAAAATGGGCAAGGTGATGCGCCAGTTGTGTCTTCCCCGTACCCGGCTCCCCGGTGAGCAAAAGCGGTTGGTTGAGGTGCAGGGCTACATTAACGGCATGGATAAGCCGTTGCGATGGCACATAAAATTTCGGATCATTAATCCGTGTGTTTATGCTTGTTTTTGGCAATTCCCTTTGGCCAGATTCGGCATATAAATTAAAGTGCATGGTATCGTTGTTTTACTTTTTTTGAAAAATAGTATAAACCAGTTCCTGCAACCTGCTAACAATGTCCATATTGAGCAATTTTTTTTCTTCAAAATTTTTCTTGGCAAAGTTATTACTCAGGTTTTGCTGTAGAATTTTTATAATATCTTCAAACTTGTTCGGGTTTTTCTCCCCAAGTTTCATCAGCCAGGTACGGAGGTCTTTTACAGGAATAGGGTCGAGGGGCAGCAAACCCACAACACCGGGAAATTGGCTTTGCAGCTCGTTTATGATTGCGGTGATTTCCGTTCGCTTTTCCGATTGTCGGTCTTCCCGGTGCATATCTTCCACATAAACCACGAAGAAGAAAAGAAATTTGGGTGTATCTCCTTTTATGGATGAAAACTTTCCGATAAACCATTCTAGGTATTCCCCGAAAAAAGGCCGCCATTCACTTTCATAAATCTCAAAAACGAGGGTTACATATTGGTACTTGAGTTTGGAAATTTCTAAGTTTAAAAAATCATCAAAAGTGAGACTAGGACTAAATTCGAAGATTTTACTAAAAAGAATATAGCATTCGGTCTGGCTTTTTTTTAGTCCCCTGCTATTAGACGGGAACCCCAAAATTTGGAGGCGGCCATTCGACTTGCGTTTACAATAAATGGCATCCAGTTTATCCTCAAGCTCTTCAATGATCAATTCGTAAATAAGCCTTTCGGCAAAATGGGGCGGCATCTGTGTCGGGCATGCCCCGATGAAATAAAACTGGAAATCTTCCTCTTCATGACCATCAAAAGTTGCCCAAAAAATATCCTTCATATCTTCCCGGCCACAGTTTACCAGGTGGATCAAGCCCATTTTCTCGTCGATGTTCAGGGACTCGATTAACTTTCGGAGTATGGTGGCCTTTTCCGGGAGGAAAATGTTATAGGCGGATTCTATTTTCTTCTCAATTTCTCTGGTTTCGGCTTCAATTCCGGCAATTTGCTTTTCATATTTGAATTTTAAGGAAGGGTCAGTTTCTATGGCCTGTTCCTTACGGATGTGGTTAAGCTTTTCAATCAGGGTTTTGCGTTGCCGCTCCATCCCCATGATTTCTTCATAGCTGTGTCGTTCCATTAGTCCTTGATTTTGGTTTTAAGTTCCGTCAACACTTTTTTCAAATCAGCCATTTGCCCTTCATATTTAAATTGGAGGGAAGGATCTGTCTCTGTTGCATATGTCTTTCGGATGCGGTTTAACCTTTCTTGAGTCAAAACGGCCTGTGTTTTTAATCCCTGTTGTTCCAATTTTTTCAAATCATGATTGCTGAAAAAAGTAGGTATACTTTTATTCGGGGGCACAAGAGCTGCATCACCATTCCCAATATCCAAGGGAATAATTTTTTTCAACTGCACCAGCACATCATACCAAGCCTCATCCCTATCCGACCATATACTGATAGGTTTTGCATTTTTAGGCAAGGCCTGAAGCCCCCCGATTTCCGTATCTTGAAAATGGCAAGGACGGATAATGATTGGGACGATTTTGCATTGTTTGGCATGATACCGTTCAAATGCCTTTTTGATTTCGACATCGTGAATATAATCCGAAGCCAGAAAATCCGCGCTGACTAGAAATACAATAATGGCGGCATTATCTAACGCTGACTTTATGGCGGCATCCCAAGCTTGTCCGGGCGCAATCTGGCGATCATGCCATGTGGCGATGTGTCCGTCTCGTTGAAGCACCTTTAGCTGGATAATCAATTCATCTTTAAATGCTTCATCCTTGTGGGTATAAGAAATGAAAATTTTGCTTGGCATGTTTTTGTTTTTCAGCCTGCCTGTTCTTGCACCTGCCTGACGAGTCACGCAGACAGGAACACACAGACAGGGATTGCTTGATGTTGTTTTTATATTTCCCACATCAATGATACGTAAAAAGATTGTCTTTTGGAAAAATTGCGTTGGTTTTTGCAGTGGCGCCGAAATTTTTTTGTTTCAATTTTTGCTTTCTGGCGTTGAGGACGCTCTTTTTATATTTGCAAAAAGTATGCTGTTGTTATGGTAATTTACTTGCCCTTCAACCTGTCCCGCTCCGGCTTTTGCCCCGGAATCGTATCCAATAAATTCCGCATTTCTTCGACGTTATCGGTGAGTTTGGAAACGTGCCATTCCAAGTTTTTGCGTTCGAAATCCTGCTTAACAAGCTCCTGAAATGCTTTGATAAGGAACACCTGAAATTGTGGACTAAGCCAATAGCAAAAATTCAAGGCAATATCTTTATGGGCGTAAGTACCACCATATCGGCCCGACTTCGAGATAATACCAATAGCATTTGTCTCTTTGATGTATTTTTGTGCAGTGGCCACATACCTATTTTCTTGTGCCTGCATCCTAAAGTTCACCATTTGGTGAACTTTAAAACTAGGATTGTGGAGTTTCTCCCATTGTTCCAGAAAGAGGAGTGTATTGTTGTTTTTCATCCAGGAACCTATAAGAACGGCAGCCCTCGTGTCAGATTGCTTAGCAATATCCGTAAGACAGACATAATCATCTTTGTTAATTAATTCGATCCGGATTTCTAGTCCCTGTACTTCAATTTTTTTCTTTCCCATATTGTTGCTCGTTTTGATGACGAAGATAATAGATTTTTGCGGTAATCAATTGTATTTTAAATAATTTCTAGGGCGTTCCCTATCTGCATACGCACCTAGGCAAGCCCGCTAGGTCGCTACGTCCGAAATTCCGCTTCGCTTCAATCCTGCGGATTCCTCCCTACGGTCGGATTTCTCCCATCGCTAACGCGGCTCTCCCATAAA
>JAHDGC010000756.1 GCA_020627865.1 Saprospiraceae bacterium
ATAATCAAACTTACAATGCATCCAATCGCATCAGGGGCAGATTGTTGAATCATTATCTTTTCGAGAACTCACTGGGGGTTGGCTTTTTATTTTAATTATCAAAGCTACTGGTTAGCTTGAAGCTAACCAGTAGCTTTGAATAACAAAACTGCTAATTAATGCGCTTCTTGCTTTCGCAAATCAATACTCAACTCTTCCAATTGCTCATCATGAATCGGTGATGGCGCATCTATCATCATATCTCTCCCTTGGTTGTTTTTCGGGAAAGCGATGAAGTCTCGGATAGAATTTTGTCCATTCAATACCGCACACAAACGATCAAAACCAAAGGCGATACCTCCGTGTGGTGGAGCACCATATTCAAAAGCACCGAGCAAGAAACCAAACTGCGCCTCGGCTTCTTCCTTAGAGAATCCAAGCAGATCAAAGTTTCTGGATTGCAAAGCACGATCATGTATACGGATAGAGCCACCACCAATTTCAACACCATTGATAACCAAATCATAGGCATCTGCTTTCAAGCTCTTCATCGTTTCGTGGTCACCATTCAACATTCGATCCACTTCTTCCTTTTTCGGAGATGTAAATGGGTGATGCATGGCATGAAAACGTCCGGATTCTTCATCCCATTCCAACAATGGAAAATCTACAACCCATAATGGTTTAAAATCTCCTTCTTTCATCAATCCCATACGACGTCCCATCTCCAAACGTAACTCATTCAATCGCTTACGGGTCTTCTCATCCTCTCCGGATAAAATCAACAACATGTCCCCTTTCTTTGCGCCTGCTTTTTCCAACCATGTCATCAATTGCTCATCAGAATAAAATTTTCCAACAGAAGATTTCACACTGCCATCGTTATTCCATTTTACATAAACCAGCCCTTTCGCTCCAATTTGAGGGCGCTGCATCCACGCTGTTAATTCTTTAATATGCTTATTAGAATAAGATTCCGCCTGGCCTTCTGCACAAATTCCAACAACCATTTCCGCATTATCAAACACAGCAAAACCATGCCCTTTAGCAACATCATTGAACTCGACGAATTGCATCCCGAATCGGATATCAGGCTTATCACTACCATAAAGTTTCATGGCCTCATCATATTCCATTCGAGGGAAGTCCCCTAATTTTACACCGATTGTCGATTTAAAAAGATGCTTAGTTAATCGCTCAAAAGTGGCGAGAATTTCATCTTGGGTAACAAAGCTCATTTCGCAATCTATCTGCGTAAATTCTGGCTGGCGATCCGCACGTAAATCCTCATCCCGAAAACATTTCACAATTTGGAAATATTTATCCAGCCCAGCCACCATCAAAATTTGTTTGAATGTTTGTGGGGATTGTGGTAAAGCATAGAACTGCCCAGGATTCATCCGGCTTGGCACTACAAAATCGCGGGCACCTTCCGGTGTACTTTTGATAAGATTCGGCGTTTCTACCTCAATAAATCCTTCTCCAGAAAGATGTTTACGCGTTTCTAAAGCCAACTGGCTCCGGAAGATTATATTGTTCTGCACCTGCTCCCGACGCAAATCCAGATAACGGTATTTCATACGAAGATCATCTCCACCATCGGTATCATTCTCAATAGTGAATGGAGGCACCTTAGAAGCATTTAAGACATCCAGTGCTGTTACTTCTATTTCAATATCTCCTGTATTCCTATTCGGGTTTTTATTACTCCTTTCTCTTACTTTTCCTGTAGCTTTCAACACAAATTCGCGACCTAGTTTACGAGCTTTCTGACAAAGATCGGCATCATCATCCATATTAAAAACAAGTTGCGTAATGCCATAGCGATCTCGGAGATCAATGAATGTCATTCCTCCAAAATCACGGCTGGTTTGGAGCCATCCGCTTAATGTTACTTCTTCGCCTACATTTTCAATGCGTAAGGCACCACAATTGTGCGTTCTATACATGTTTACAAATTTGTATGGTTTACCAATATTTTTTATCTTTTATAAGACAAATTAATAATATTTAAAACAGACCACAAAAATAAGGCTAATTCGTGAGAAATGCCCGAACTTTATGGGAAGTATACAATATAAATAGCATACAAATCGCTATTGGAATACGAATCGGCTCACTTTGCCAACTTGCTCCTGTATACTAAGGGGTAAATTTTGCAAAAACACACCCTTTCTGTCTTAGTAATTACGTTTAGAAATTATAAGGTTACTTTGTTATGACATTAATTTAAGTACAGGGTATTAATTTTGTAGGTTCAAAGCAGGATAAATTTTTTTGATGCTACAAGGATTTAAAATACTTACGGTAACACACAAACATACTAAACTACAAGATTTAGGCAAGTATCTTTTTGCAGAAAACCAAGGGGATGAATTGCTTGGTAGATTGGAAAACTTGAAGCAAGTAATGCGTTTGGAAGAATTGATGTATCTAGCAACTTGTAATAGGGTGCTGTATTTCTTCTACGTAGAAAATACCGTTGATCATAAATTTATCCTCGACTTTTTCCGTACCGTTAACCCAACTATTGAAGAACAAGATGTATTCGGAAGTGAGATGAGTGCGCATAGTTTTTATGAAGGAGAAGCGGCGATCTTTCATCTTTTTAAAGTAACGGCTTCCATTGACTCTATGGTTGTTGGAGAACGAGAAATTCTTAGACAAATCAGGGAAGCTTATGGGCAATGTCAACAATGGGGACTCACTGATGACAATATTCGGTTGGCAATGGATTTTGCCGTAAGATCTGCCAAAAATATATATGCCAATACGAGGATTGGAGAAAAACCGGTTTCGGTTGTTTCGCTTGCTATGCAAAAAATGTTGGCTACAGAATTACCTGATTCCCCTAAAATTCTACTCGTAGGAGCGGGACAAACGAACACGCTTGTTGCCAAATTTCTGAAATCTTATAACTATACAAATGTTCTAGTTTTCAACCGGAGTATAGAACGCTCTCAGAAACTAGTTGATACAGTCGAAATTGGTGAAGCAAAATCATTAAGTGAACTCCCTTCTCATCGAGGTGGATTTGATTGCATGATTGTCTGCACTGCTGCTACTGAACCTGTTATTACCAATGCGCTTTATCAACAACTTATTGGGCAAGATAACGAGCAAAAAATATTAATAGATCTATCCATTCCACATAATATTGCAGAAGAGGTTGTCACCAGGAATAATACACAATATATCGAAATAGAAGGACTTCGGGTTTTGGCCAATGAAAATTTAGCCTTTAGGCGACAAGAAGTTGTAAAAGCTACGGAATTAACCCAAGCTGAAGTCAAAACCTTTCATCCTATATACAGACAAAGAATGCTTGAAAGGGCATTACAACATATTCCGAAAGAAATTAAGGCGATCAAGGCACATGCTATGAATGAAGTATTCAAAAAAGAGTTGGATCTACTTGATGATGAGACCAAGGCTTTATTAGAAAGAATGATGCTTTATATGGAAAGACGTTGTATCGGTATTCCGATGAAGGCTGCTAAAGAAGCTATGCTTTATTAAAAAAATTTCTGTAGAGGTCAAAAAAAAAGCCTGTATCAAAAGATACAAGCTTTTTAAAAAAAGGGCAACGACCTACTCTCCCACCTAAAGGTAGTACCATCGGCGCTGAGGGGCTTAACTGCTCTGTTCGGAATGGGAAGAGGTGAACCCCCTCGCTATAGCCACCATATTCTTGCGTGACGCGTAACCGGTCTCGATTACGGCACAATATCCTTATCCCGTTGGCTTCCCTGTTGTTATCCGAACAGACAACGGGTTTCAATTTTTTTTATGACAAAGACCGGAAAAGTAGTAGAGCAACGTGCATCACCATGCATGTCGAGCTTTACTTTCTAAACGAATAATCGGTTACAAAGTATGAATGAAAAAAAGGAAGCTTTCGGGTAATTAGTACTACTCGGCTCCATACATCACTGCACTTCC
>JAHDGC010000010.1 GCA_020627865.1 Saprospiraceae bacterium
ACAAGGGAGAGATGGAGATGTATTTTTTGGAAAGTGTCAAAAATGATGGCTCAATCTAAAAAAATCTGTTCCTATTCTGCCGATTTAATTTCCTAATTCTTTTCATCCGATACTTTTCCAACTCTTGATAATAGGGTTGTCCTTTTTTTACTTTCAAATGAGTTATGGAAGATAAAAATACCGCTTTTGCCTTTTCTGTATTCCAGTCTTTTGTTCTTATTTCACATCCAATTCCGCCCGTCACTCCTAAATCCACCATCGAATGAATTTCTAATGCTGTTCTTAAACTTATAGAATCATCATTAAAATTTTCTCGTAGTTTCCCCAATACTTCCCTTTCAGGATATACAATTATCGGTAATTCTGGTGTTACTTTATTGATGAGTATTTGTTCTCTTGTAATCATATCGTTTCTTATATATCTGTAATTTGAACTTCTCATATCCTTTCCAACAAAACAGCAGCTCCCAGCCCTGCTCCACCACTAATCCCAGCGAGGCCAAACTGCACATCACGACGCTCCATTTCCGCTAGTAAATTCGTTGTTATCATCGCACCACTCGCTCCTTGTGCATGCCCCATTGTCATCGTTCCACCATTGACATTAAACTTATCAGGATCAAGGCCGAAATCCCTTTGGTATTTCAAGCAAGTTACGGAAAAAGCTTCGGCGAAATTATGGAGATCGACATCCTTCATTTTTAAGCCACCTTTTTGCGCCGCTTTCTCCATGGAGAACTGACCACCCAACAACATGATTACAGGCTCACATCCTGTACTGTCAAAGGCACGTATTTTTGCTTTTGGTTTCAAACCTAATGCCTTTCCTTTCTCCAAGCTGCCCATGAGCAACAAGCTGGCACCGTCAGCCATTTGTGGCGAGTTACCGATGTGGTGATCATGTCGGAGGGTTTTCACTTCGGGGTAAAGCTTATTAATCTTAGCTTTTATAGAAGGTGTTGTAAAATTTTGGAAAACAGGTATTAATTGTTGCATGGAGGCGATATTGGCATTCGGGCGAATGCACTCATCTTTATATAACAAAATATTCCCTTCCTTATCTTTTACAGGAATCAATGCACTTTTAAAATAGCCTTTAGCTGTAGCCGCTGCCGCACGTTGGTGAGATTGCACCGCATATTGATCCAACTCTTCTCGGCTGAATTGCTCCATGCTGTTGATCAAATCCGCCGACACCCCCATATGGACAAAGTGTCCTTTTTCCTTCACTTCTTCATCGGCGAACCATGCCCCATTATCGGCAAACATTGGCACACGGGATAACATTTCAATTCCGCCAGCGACAACCAAGTCATTCATGCCTGCCGAAATCTTTGCATGGGCCAAACCAATTGCCGTAAGGGCAGAAGAACAAAAAGTATTGATCGTCATCGCATCAATATGGCTGCCCCACCCTTGGCAGACGGCAGAAATTTTGGCAATGTTACTGCCTTGGTCTCCGTATTGGCTAACGCAACCCAACATCAAGGAGTCGAGGTCTTTGCTATCTAAACCGTTGCGGGTTTCCAAAGCTTCGTAAAGTTGTCCCAATAAATCAATCGGTTTCACGGAAGCGAGGGCGCCTTTTTTGGCAGAGCCTTTTCCTCTTGGGGTTCTAATGGCGTCGAAGATATATGTATCCATTTTTATTTTTGATTGTTAAATTTATATAAAGTATATCCAGTCAGCAAAATTTGTTTGGCACAAATGCTAATATTGACGGTAAAATATTAATAACTCCTGAAACAAACAGACAAATCCTGAATATTATTTCCATAGAGAATTTCTTTTCCAACATGCTGTTTTTCTAGTTTCGCCAAAATACAATTTTACGTATTTAGCCAAACTACCATAAAACTCAATCATTCGGGTTTGTTTTTGTCCTTTGTTACTTTTTCAATTGAAAAAAAGTAACCAAAATTCTTGTCAAAAAAAACTCCCTCCGGTCGGACAATTTTTTGACGGCCATCGCCACCACGACGCACCTTCAATCGCAATTAAATTCTGTTTGTTGCTAAACTTTGTATTGAAAAAATTTCATTTTTCTTATTTTGAAATCAGCGAAACGTGGACTGTTCCGGTCAATTTAAACTTTAAGTTTATCAGTAAGAGCACTATTTAAACAAGCGATCTCCATCAACCCAACAAGCATGAAATCCCAACGGCACCCTCTGCGGCAACACTATTCTTGCAAGCGGTTTTCCAGCAATGTTTTGAGCATCCAAAATAACAACTTCGGATTGGCCGTCTCTTTCATCGGTTACAAAACTGACCAGATAACCATCATCTTCGGCTATTGCATTTTTCTTCGGGATAAAAGGTGCTTCACTACCGAACCGGCCTTCGCCATACCAATAGGTTTCTGCCGATTGCTTTTCCGTATCATATTTCACCAATCCATCAAAGCGCAATTTCTCGGAGAGGTCAAAATGTTGGTTGTAAGCATATTGTGATTTCCGACCTAAAAAACGGCTATTCATCATCGGAAATTCTGTTTTCCGATCATCCAAGGGATACTCTTTGGTTTCTCCTGTCTTTAAATTAAAATGATACCTGTACAAGAATGCTTCTAGGCGCAAGTAAGCATTTAACTTATCCATCTTCGTTGCATTAGGCTTCAACTTTTGCTGTGGTGTTGGCTCCGGATTGATACAACAATCCATGATGATTTCGTCTCCTTCTTCCCAAGCATTGATGGTGTGGTAAATATAACAAGGTTTCGCCTCAAACCAACGCACTTCGCTCCCGTCTCCATATCGTGGCAGTATACCAAACCTACTCGGCAAGTCCTTTCTAAATACAGGAACCGCTCGCCCTCTTTTGGCCATTAATTCCAGATCATAAATCAGGGGCAAATCCATCAAAACGGAATAATTTTCCGTGATGGCCATGTCGTGCGGAATACGCGGGCCAGGTGTTTTTACTTTCGTAAAATGCTTCACTTTCCCTGTTCCGTTAACGACGCCATAAGCCAAGTAGGATGCCGTTAATTCATAATCAAAAAACATCATTTCGTTGGCTTGCTCATCTACCTTGACGTGTGCCATTACTTTTGCATCCAAAGTATCGTGAAAAGTTTCTACTCCTTTCGTATCCAAGGTAATTGGATCTATGGCATACAAGTCGCCACACATATACCAACCTGCCAATAATTTTCCATTGTGAAAAGCAACCGCTGTATTTGCCGTATCTTTCAAGGGCACGCCCCGATTCCAAGGGCGATCCATATTCGCGGATAACCTGCCCATCAAACCTTGCCACAAAGATTCTCCCGCTTGTTCTTCTTCTATGAAATTCTTGGTTCTGATCCAGCGGTTTCTGTACGTTGCTTTTCCATCTTCAAATTGAACAGCATGCAACATCGCATCTCCGTCAAACCAATGATAATGTCCTTTTGGCTCAAACTTCGGATTTGGTCCGTTTCGAACATAAACGCCGTGAATATCTTTCGGGATTTCTCCTATGACTTTTAAATCTGTTGTAACTATTTCTTTAAAAACTGGTGCGTATGGCCCTAACAAATAAGGGTTGGCCGATTCTAAAGCATAGTTCATGACATCATTTTTCATGTTATAATTTGTGTGTGATTATTTATTAAACGTTCCAGAGATTCACATCTCTGGCAACGGCATGTCGTCCCGGTGGGACTCTTCGAGTTAAACTCCAACAACAAAACTGGCGACTGTTGTAAAACTGCCACCAATATTTAAGGTGCCGACATTTTTGGTATTGGCAACTTGATAATCGCCTGCTTGATTGGTCAATTGCTTATAAGCATCCAACATCATTCTTACGCCAGTGGCTCCAACGGGATGACCAGCACCAATAAGGCCGCCACTCGGATTTATGGGCAGTTTCCCATTAAAGGAAATCGCATCCTCTTCTATCATTTTCCAAGCTTCCCCAGGATTGGCCAAACCAAAATGTTCTAAGGCAACATATTCCGAAATGGTAAAACAATCATGTGTTTCTATAACATCAAGCTCCCGAACATTGGAAAGACCAGCCCGTTCAAAAGCATCATGAATAGCACCGCGTAGATGTGGGAATGGATATGCCGATTCTTTTCCTTTTTCCAGTTTATTTTGCAACAACATAGTCGCGGTTCGATGTCCCCAGCCTTTTATATAAGGTATAGACGCCAATGGAATTTGACTCCTGTAAGCATGCTGTTTTGCATATTCTTCAGAAGCCAGAAAGACCGTTGCACAACCATCCGTTATCCTGCCACAATCAGCCTTGCGAAGTCGGCCTTCTATAATGGGATTGTATTCTTCATCTGTAACGAAGCATCGTTCTTCCTGCTCCCACTTTCGGGTTTGGGCATTGGGGTTCCGTTTTGCATTGGCATAATTGATTTTAGCGATTTCGGCCAAGTGTTCATCCTGCAAACCGAACCGTTGTTGATAGTAATCTGCAATTTCCGAGAAAAGATAAACCCAAGGATATTTTGCTTCCGTTGCTTCCTTGCCGACCCAAGCCGCAGCCCCTAAATGATCGGAGGCCTCCATACCGGAAACATTGCGCATCATCTCTATACCGGAAACACAAATCAAGTCACACCACCCCGCCTGAATTTGATTCATCCCAGCAAGAATCGCCATGCTGCCCGAAGCACAAGCTGCCTCATGCCTCGCTGTCGGAATGCCTTCCAAATCCGGATGAATACTTGCAAAAATCCCGCCTAAGTGCCCTTGTTTACAAAACAATTCTCCTACAAAATTTCCGATATGGGCACTCTGAATATCTCTAGGAATAATATTACAGTTTGTAGCTGCTTTTTCAAAACCTGCTTTGAGTAAATCTGCAATTTCTCCACCATTTCGTTGCCAGTTGATGGCAAAGTCCGTTTGTGCCCCACCTAAGATGTATACTTTTTTAAAAATCATGGCTAAAGATAGCGAAAATTCGCTTTTAATGCTAATTACGCTGTAACAAAATTCTTTACAATTTTATTTTCCTATAAACATTCCAGACACTCACGTTTCTGCCTGCCTGGCAAGCCACGCAGACAGGGCAAGGACATGTCGTCCCTGCCTGCGTATCCGCAGGAACAGGCAGGCCGATGGGACTCGTTTTCACAACCCACACACCAGTCATTACCCTATAATTATGTTACCGATTCCGATTAGTTTTTAATCTTAAAATAAGTTTTATACCATTCTATTTCATGATGATCAATTTTTGAATCATCTATTTTATGGTTCGCATCTATTTTTGCATACAAAATCTCAAGGGAAGCATAATCCCGCTGGCTGATGACTTTAAAATGATGCTTCCGCAATTGGGCTGCACATACACCTGCTCCGATTTGATAAACCTTATCCGCTGAAAAGCGATCGCCATCGTAAATCACTTGGCTGCCACATGCCGCACTGGTATCCATCATGATGGCGATTTCTATTTCATTATCCTTCGCAACCTTAAGCATTTTTTCTGATGCCGTTATCATGCCTTGCGTCCAATCTTTACCCGTTGGTGTTAAAACCTTTGCCGTCCCATTCAAAACATCGTCTCCCGTTCCGCCATGTATATCACACATTTCTCTGGGCGATCCAAAAGAATATTCCTCTGGGCAAAAGGTTATGATCTTCACGGTATCGTAGCTGAGGAATTTTAAAGCACTTGGGTATTCGCCATTTGCCGTACCATCATACCCACACAGGACACCCGTCAAACAGGCACTCATTAAAACCCTAAGTGGTTTTTCTTTTGTTGGAATTCTTAACGCTTTTAGATAATCTTTGTCTGTCATTTTCTTTGGTTTTGATTTTACCGACATAGTAACATACACGCATACAAAGGAAGATTAACAAAATTTTCGGATTGGGTAAAATTTCTAGGAGAAAGCCTATACATCAACTCTGGATTGTATTTGCTTGCATAGCTACGCAAACTCTTGGTATTCCTAGATAAGCCACTTTTCACCTCTACAGGGTATATCTTGTTATTTTTTTCCAAAATAAAATCTACCTCAGCATCGCTTTTGGAAGTCCAGTAAAATAAATTTTTAAAACCTGATGCGACCATTTCTGCCGCGACAAAGTTTTCAATAAAAGCACCTTTATATTCCGAGAATAAATCGTTTGGTTTTACAATAAGATCAGAAGGCAAATTTAGCATTGCTCCTAGTAGTCCCGTATCATGTAAGTAAATTTTAAACTTTGAATAATCCGCATACCCAGCAAGTGGCATTTTAGCAGAACTGATATTGTAAACCACATTGATCAACCCCGCCTTTTTCAACCATTCAATAGTTTGTTCATACAACGACGCTCGCGCCCTTTTCCGTACATCACCATATTTAAATTTTTTATTCTCTTTGGCCAACTGCCGAGGAATGGATTGCCATAATTCCGAAATTTTAATGGCTTGTGATTTATCCGTATATTTAGAAAAATCTCTTTGATAAGCTTCAATAATTTCATGCTGGATTTTTCTTGCGGATGAAATATCACGACTGTCAAGATAGTCCTGCAAAACTTCCGGCATCCCGCCCAGATACAAATACATTTTCAAGTGCGTTAACAATTTATCATGAAGAATATCCGGAATCGGATTGTTATCATTTTTTATTTTCAATTTTTCTGTTAAAAGACCTTCCCCGAATGCATCCAAATATTCCTCAAAAGACATCGCATACAGTTCCATAAAATTAACTTTCCCAACAGGAAAACTACTTTGCTTTCCTATGCTGACACCTAGCAAAGAACCAGCAGCTATGATATGATATTCTGGTGCTTGTTCACAAAAATATTTCAAACTTGTCAAAACCCTAGGAACCGTTTGTATTTCATCAAAAAATATGAGCGTATCGGTGAAGTTAATCTTTCGTCCAATCAGGAAGCCCATGTTTTCGATAATTTTTTCTGGATTGAGTTCTCCCTCAAACAAAGATGCCAAATTGGGATTTTGTTCAAAATTGAGGTAGATATAATCTCCATAAGCTTGTTGCCCAAATTCATTGACAAGATAAGTTTTTCCAACCTGCCGCGCTCCCTGCAATAGCAAAGGTTTGCGTTTAGGGTCATTTTTCCATGACAACAGCCTGTTATATAAAATTCTTTTCATTTTATCTCCTAAAAAGTGTTGTAATAAGCATTATTTATCTCCTAAAAAGTGCATTTAACACATAAAATTATCTCCACAAAAGTGTATCAAAGGTATAAATTTATCTCCTAAAAATTGTATTTATGGTTAATAATCTTGTGAGTTGCACCACGGATTCATCAGATTTACACAGATTTATGCACAGATTAGTCCTCAACGCGCAAAAAGCCGTGTAGTAATCTGTGGATCCATAGACCTCGCCGACTTTTTAAACGCCCCCAGAAAAGCAACAAAAAAACCGGGGCGGAATGAAAAAGTCAAAGTCAAATATCAGGACGGGGAAATCGTGGAGAAAAAGTATAAGTATGTCGAACGAGATTTGGAAGCGGGGGAATGTGAGCTTGTTGTTGAGGGTTAAAATAGCAACTTGTCACACAACAGCATGTATACAAAACGGTGTCGGTACTCTGTACCTCCCAAACCTACTGATCCTACCATTTTTACAAATGGAGTCGGAACTACGTCCCTCGGATAACTCCTAGGAGTGACACTATTTATAAATGAATGTAAGCAAGTAAACTCTTAAGCTTACATGATACCGTGTGCAAAGCAAGCAGGATACGTCGCACTGAAAACGATCTTATATTAAATACTTTCAGATCGGGTAAGGTTTCGAGGAGAAGTCTTATACATAAATCTTCAACTATCCTTATGCAATCTACCCAACACTTTTCCCGCACGCTTTTTAAAGTCATTTGTATTTTTATCCATTTGATCCGCTACCACCGCTAAATATTCACTTTTTAATTCCGGATATTTCTTACAAAGATTTTCCAATGCGAATAAACTGTTGTTCTTTGTACTGACACTAGTTGTCGGACTACTTAACCATTCAAATAATTTATTTACGATTGTTCCTTCCAATTGCTCTGGTATATGATCCCCACATATTAATGCTTGCTTGGATAATGTCCGATCAAAGTTTTTTATATGGATATGATCTAGTCTTTTAAAACAGGCTTCCAATATTTCTGGAGCTTTATCTGCTGCTTGCATACTTATATCCCCTAACAACCATGAAAACCTTGTTGATACTGGTGGTTCTTCTAACAACATTTCTACAATATCTTCTATCGCTACTTTATTCAGAATAATTTGCTTTGCCAAGCCAATTCTATAGGCCGCATCGCTTTTTCCTATATTTGATTTTATCTCTTTTTTTAATGCTTGGATTTCCATTTACACTTTTTAAAGATAAAAAGCAGATAACATATTCTTATCCAACAAGCTCTAAGAACTTATCTATGCACCATAAACTTCCCCGTCCTTACTTTTCCTGCCGTAACAATCGAGAAAAAGTATAATCCGTTACCATAACTACTGACATCAATTTGCCCCTCAGCATTTTCCATAAAGTAACGCTTATGGAGTTGCCCCTTTGTATTATACACCATCAACTCGTAACGCGCTTCATTAACCTTAAATGTGATATAATCTGTTGTAGGGTTGGGATAGGTTATAAGCTCTTCTTTCGATGACGCATCTTGCGTTGTTGTATAGAAATCAAGGCACCCTGTTTCGATTAAATTTTCTTCACTCCACAAATTGATTCTTGATGACAAATATAATGCAGCTTCCATCCGTTCTACCTGCCCTTGCGTAAACATCTTTTTACAGCGATGATTATAATCCATAAAGTTTTCCCCGTTTGTTCGCACCCCACAACTAAAATCATGATTATAACAGCCCTCTAATTCTATACTGCCCCCAAGTGTTGGAGGTGTATCATCCACAAAATCATTCGTGGTAGAACACTCCCCTTCGAAGGTATGTCTCAAATTCAACCAATGGCCAGCTTCATGGGAACAAACCGATGCCCAGTCATCCCCTTCTTCCAGTTCAGAGTGGTCTCCATATCCCCAACGAATGGAACTATAAAAAATGCCATCCGTATTATTCTCCGTATTGGAAATACTCGGGTAATATGCATACGCTGTAAAATTAGACGGTGCACCGCCTGTATATTTCGGGAAATAGATATTCAAATACTTGTAATTATCCCAAGCATATTCAAATAGATTTCCCTGATTATACATCGCCTCTTCATTTTCATGATAAATTAATCCCGTAGTCGGATTACCATCAGGATCTATTGTGGCCAAACAAAAAGTGATTTCCAATTCGCCCTTAATCGAATCAAATTCACTATCAATGGTATCCCAACCATCGTTTAATCCATTAAAATCTGCATTCATAATTTCCAAGCCCGCGAGTGCCTGCTCCATCCCCATTCTTCCCTCATCACCAAAATGAAACACATGCATTACGACAGGAATCACATAGCTACTTGTATTTCTTTGACCCGACAAATCGGAGGCTTTTAGTTGTGTTATAAGTTCTTGTAATGTTGCTTCAGTTTCCATTAGTTCCCTTTCCGCATTTGGATTCAAGGCCAGTTGTCTTTCCATTATAGCTTCATGTGAACATGGAGATTCATTGATTTGGCCGATGATAATTTGTTGCGTTGCCACTAGTAAAACGAGGTTAAAAAAATACTTCATATTATTTTATTTTTTATTGAAAATAATAGGGAAACAATATACAAAAATATAAAAATAAAATCAATCCCCCCCAACACAATCCTTGATCTCTACAGAAAAAGCCGCTCCCATTTCCACCTCGAAACCTTCCAGCAGATCCACCTCAAAACCGGCTTTAAAAAACACCTCCGCAGGGGCAACAATCTTTCCCGAAGAAATTATTTTATGAGATACCTGAAACAATGAAGAATCAAGGCTATAATTTAACAATATATTTTCAAGACAAGGAACAGCCACCAAAGCACCGATATCCGGAGCAGCCGCATCCCGCAAATTGCCTGCATAATCAAGCAAAGGTAAATCCGGATGATTAATACCATTATTGATGGCAGGACTGTATGGATTTAAGTTTAAGTCCCGATTTAAAGTATCTGCAAAAAGGGGATCAACGAAAGTGTATTGGTCTGCTGACAAATCACTGACGCCATTTGCCAAAATATTGTTAGAAGCTTCCAAGAATTCCACATTTGGCCAATCGTAAACACGGTATCCGCCATCCGTTGCAAATCTTGGCCAACTGATGTTGTTGTACAAACGCACATAATCCGAACCATGAATCGTAATGCCGGAAGAAGCTTGCCGACCAGCACTCAGGGGAACCGCACCGTTCATAAAGCAAGTATTGTTGGTAACGATAGCCCGATCAGATTTGTGTACCACTAGTCCGTTGATGCCATTGCCATAAGAAATATTGTTGGCAAAATAAAACCAGCCATAAAGATAGGTATCCCGATTTCGGGTAATGTAGCAACCGGAACCATCTATGATATAATCTTGCGCTGCGGTACCATAATCAGAATCTTCTCCGGTATAGGTGGAGTTGTAATAAGGAATGTTATTGTAATTATCATAAACCAAATTATTGGTCATCACCATCTTAATGATGCCCAAGGTATCTATGTCTTGTGCCGTAGCAAAAACGATGGCACTTTCGGCATTGGATGACCACCAAGTATTGTTGTAGACCTCATTGTTATCAATGGTAATGTAATCACCATTATTAACCCGAATGCCAGAGTTGGGACAATCATGCACAATGTTATTGTGTTTAATCGCTTTTTCAGTTCTTTTTCCTCAAACAAAAATACTTGTTGAACACTGTCCTTCATCGGATCAATCACATGGGCAACATAATAAATGCTGTCTGTTTATAAGTTCTTATACTTCAGGCAAATAACATGGAAGGCTGTAAAGAGCGGGATTTAGTCCCGTTATTATTTTTTGGTAAATTCAAAAAGCTCTAGTCATTATGGAGACCAGAGCTTTTTGAATTAGACTAATTACAACAATAATTTTACAAATATCAATAATCCGTCTTAATACTCTTATCAAAAGGCACCTTCAACTGATACATAATATCATTAGAAGTACTATCATCCAAAACATCAAGGCCATACTTGATTTTGGAGGTATCTGCATAAACAAAGGTTCCGAATATCCGATCCCAAATGGAGAAAATATTACCGAAGTTGGTATCTGTCCAAGGACGTTCAAAATGATGGTGAAACTTGTGCATGTCGGGCGTTACAAAAACAAGGCTCAACGTTCTATCTATAGGTTTGGGTATTTTAATATTAGCATGAGACCAATAAGTAAGCAATACGGTTGTTATCCGATAGATCATGTAAACACTGAATGGGATACCGCCAACCAAAATAGCCATAAAGGCAAAGATTTCCCGAAAGACATAATCTCCAGGATGATGCCGTGTACCGGATGTTACGTCCACCGCCGTATCGCTATGGTGCACCATGTGAAATTTCCACATAAAGCTCACCTTGTGCAACAAATAATGCACGAAGTATTGGGCAACTAGATCAAGGAGCATCACCCCAAGCAAAACTTCCAGCCAAAGGGGAAGATCGACCAAGTATAGTAAACCCGCAGAATTGGCCTCGGCCCATATGAAGATACCTGCAGTGGCCAGTCCGAATAAAACATTAATCACCATGGTTGTGCTGAGAAGGATCAAATTAACTTGGGCATGTTTCCATTTTTGGTAATGGTGATTCACGAATGGAATAGCTCCTTCTAACAACCAAAATACGATCAAGCAGAGAACGATCCATAAGAATTTTTCTCCGCTACCGAGGCCTTCAAAAAAGGTAAGAATACTTTCCATTTTTATTTTTTTTAGGTCTTATAAAATGAAAAATCCGTTGTAGAGAGGTAATGCATTACGTCTCTACAACGGATTTTATATAGATTTTTTCACCAAATTCCTTCCCAATTGGTACATGTGCACCTCATCGGGACCATCGGCTATCCGAATAATGCGACCATACACCCAAAAGGCAGCTAGTGGTGTATCCTGACTGACACCCATGCCACCATGTGCCTGAATGGCCCTGTCTACCACATTGCAAGTCATTTGTGGGACGACAATCTTTATCATGGAAATCAAATGCTTGGCGCCCTTGATGCCGAAACGATCAATTTTATCGGCTGCCGCCAAAGTCAATAAACGAGCCTGTTCTATCTCGCAAGCTGATTTTGCGATGTCTTGCCGGATGCTGCTGAAGTCTTTTAGTTTTTTACCAAAAGCTTCCCGTTGCGCTACCCTTTTACACATCAAATCCAATGCCCGTTGTGCTGCACCGATAAGTCGCATGCAATGATGGATACGCCCCGGCCCCAAACGACCTTGTGCAATTTCAAAACCACGCCCTTCTCCCAACAATATATTTTCAACAGGTACCCGAACATTGGTCAACTTGATTTCTGCATGTCCTTCCGGAGAATCCACAGAACCGAACACCTGCATCGGGCGGACAATCTCAACACCCGGTGTATCTGCCGGCACGAGGATCATGCTTTGTTGAATATGCCTTTGCGCATCGGGGTTTGTTTTGCCCATGACAATGTAAACCTTGCAGCTGGGATTCATCGCACCAGACGACCACCACTTGCGACCATTGATTACATATTCCTCTCCATCCCGGACGATAGCCGTTTCGATATTGGTCGCATCAGAGGAGGCCACATCCGGTTCCGTCATCAAGAAAGCGGAACGGATTTCTCCCGCCATCAGGGGCTGGAGCCATTTTTCCTGCTGGGCATAAGTCCCGTATTTTGACAGCACCTCCATGTTTCCAGTATCGGGCGCACTACAATTAAAAATTTCAGAAGCCCAAGTTACTCGTCCCATCAATTCTG
Source organism: Saprospiraceae bacterium (assembly GCA_020627865.1). GTDB lineage: Bacteria > Bacteroidota > Bacteroidia > Chitinophagales > Saprospiraceae > JAHDGC01. The sequence goes on from JAHDGC010000010.1 coordinate 12,807, forward strand.
CCAGGGGTGCGTATTCCAAATTCGTTAACCCGGGGCTGAGTTCGCCGTAGCTTTTTGGCAGGAAGAGATTCCACAGCCCTTCAGCTTTGGCCTTATCCTTCAAGCTTTCCAATTGGGGAAAATGTTTCCACGGATTGTTTTGTACAAATTCAAAGTACGCATTTTCCACAGGAAAAATATGCTGCTGCATGAAGCGATCAACTTTCTCCTGTAATTCCTTTGATCTTTCGGTATATTCAAAATTCATAAAGTGTCTAATTGACAGTTGATTATTGGCAATGATGTAGGAACATTAAAAGAAAGATTTCTTCACTTGATTTCCTCAACAGGTTCATCCGGTAAGTTTTTTAAATTAAAAATATACCGTTGCTCGTCGAATGGTTTCTTGTATTTTTGAATCATGAATATTTCTGTAAGAACACATTGTGCGATTAACTTTTTGGCGTCCTCTTCTGACCAGCCTTCCTCCATCAACCTTTCGAAGGTTTGCTTGGTTTCTTTGGGATCATCCGCCCTGAGCTGATTTTCCACTATTTCTAAAAATGTTTCTCTTAAGAATTCCCTATCCATTTTTTATCTTATTAATGAATCCCCAAATTACGAAAATAAATGTAAAAAATATGACGCTCAATTAACAATAATTAGACAAACAAAAAAATTTCTGGCCACCATTTATATTTTAAACTATTCTTGAGTACCTTGGACGAAACAGGCAAATAATACCTAAAAAAATAAAATTATGATGCATTACAAAAGAAACATGATCCTATGCATAACGATGTTATGTATCACGGCAACCTATGCTCAACTTGCGTTACAAGAACACACCCTGGATAACACCAGTTGCATACAATTGGTTTACCCTAGTGATATTGACGGAGATGGGGACATCGATTTCTTTGCCACTTGCTTTTCACAGGAAGACCAATACATCACTTGGTATGAAAATTCAGATGGACAGGAAACCTTTATTATAAGAGATACCATATCATCTGAGAATGAATCTTCTGTAAGATTATACGCGTGTGATCTGGATGGAGATGGAGACATGGATATACTGGCCTCTTCTCAAGGTTTTGCACCAAAAATATTCTGGTATGAAAACACGGATGGCCTAGGAAATTTCGGAGACCGACAGCTCATTGGTGAGCATACGAATATATCTTGGTCTTTATCCGCTGCTGATATGGATGGAGATGGGGATTTGGATGTCGTCGCGGCAATCTCTGCTGATCATAAAGTAGTTTGGTATGAAAACATGGACGGCCTCGGGGATTTTGGAGTCGAACAAATTATCGCCACCGAAGTTTATTTTGCTTGGTCTATGTATGTTTCTGATGTTGATGGGGATGGCGACAACGATGTAACGACCATTTCCGAGGGAAATGAAGATAGCAGTGGGACGATAGCTTGGCATGAAAATGAGGATGGCTTGGGCAATTTTGGGAATCCCCAAATCATTGCGACGGACTTAAGCCAAGCCAATAAAGTCTATACCGCAGACTTAGATAACGACGGCGATGAGGACGCCATTTCAACGGCTTATTCCGGTGGAATCGCATGGTATGAAAATGAAGATGGTCTCGGTAGTTTTTCTGCCCCAAACATCATATCCCAGGAAGGTGGGGTGGCTGCCGTCGCTTTCAACGATTTGGATGGAGATAGCTATATTGACCTATTGGTCACCTACAGATTAAGTGGGAATTACAAGGTCGTATGGTATCAACATCTAGATGGGGAAGGGACTTTTGGTGAGCAACAATTGATTACAAATGCCAGTATTCCACAATCCGCCCATGCCATCGATATGGATGCGGATACGGATATTGACATCCTGTTCACCTCGGGGCAATCCTTTGAAAATAGTGCGACCACCATATGGTATGAGAATCTACTGCTATCAAGTACCAAAGAATACACTCTCCTTGATTTTGACATCTACCCGACCCTCGCAACGGATTATTTGTCGGTAGCATCCGACACAGAAATACTTTCTATAGAAATCTATACCGTACTGGGCACACTAGCGCTCAAAGCCCTACATCCCACTACGGTTGATATATCGAAATTAGGGCAAGGTTCCTATTATTGTGTGGTCAGAAATAGAGAAAATCAGCTGGGTATAAAGCAGATACTCAAACATTAACGCACGTATGCTGATATTTTTTTTAGATGACGAATATAATAATATGAATTTCGGTATCGTTCTAGGGGTGTAACTTTGATCATTATTTAATATAACTTGCATAAGTAAAGGGGCTGCCTAGACGGGGTGGCCTTTTTACTTGGAGGAATTAAGACAGGATCTAAGGGAAGCAAACATGCCGCTCCTATTGCATCCGCCTCGTATGATAAGAAACCCCAAACGATATCCGATTTTGAAACTGGAAAAAATCATAGACCTCCGGATCATAATAAGCTTCCAAGAAAACGGAGAGATTGAGAAAGCGGGTCAGTCGGTAAGATAAGTCGCCTCGAAATTCTAGTTCAAAACCATTTTTGTTGTAAAAACTATAAAAATTAGATTGTACATTCCATTTTTCTCCGCTGAAATAGTAGACATCAGCACGGAGGGAAACACCGTGTTCGGTATAAAACATTTTACCTTGTTCTACACCAAAGACCACATCTTTTCTTTCGTATAATTTTTGGTTGCTGACGAAGGTGGTTTTAAATTCGTATAAAGAAAGATCAATGTTAAAGGAATCTCCGATGAAAGAAGGGCCAAGGGAGAAATGGGCATAAGCTGGTGAGAAAGGTGCAGAAACCATTGTCTTGGTGCCGTTGTAATAGAGGTAGCTGTTGAGAAATTGACTCCGGAAGGAACTGTAGAGGAAGCCGGAAAAAAATCGGGAGAAGTTGTAGCTCATTTGTTTCCGGATTTCAAAGCGGTCTATGTTTTTATAGAAATATTCGCCTAGATCGTGCCGATATCCTAGGGATGCATGGAAGCGGGTAACGTTTCGGAAAGGAGGCTTGATGGTTTCTTTGTTGATGATGATACGCCCGAGAAAATTGTAGTTGACATTTATCTTTCCAGTGTAGTCATTTCCGGCATAGTACCCGAGGGCGAAATATCGGCTTATGGAGAGACGCCTTAATAACATGGTGTTGGGAACGAGTAAATATTTTAGTTTCCCGAGAGAATTATCCCTTAGTTTATTAATTTTTAATAAAAAGGCGACATTGGACTGATAGCGTTTGGCCAATTGGTGAAGCTGTTCTTTTTTGCCGATTCTATGCAGGAGATAATTACCTTTTCTTTTGTATGCACTTCGGGAAACATAGGCCACAGGAATTTTCAGGGTCGTGAGGGTATCTATGTTTTCCGTACTTAATTTATTGGCCTTTAAGATATCGGCTACATTCACCCCGAAGTTTGTGGAAATATTGGCCAGCTTTTCCCCCGGTTTGATTTCATGTTTCCATATGCCGGTGTATTTATTTTGGGCATAGCTATCTACAGCGGCCATTGAACAAAATAGCCATAAAAATAGAATGCTGCCTTGAAACGGTTTGGGTATCGCCATAGCGTCTGGTAACTTGATTATAACTAAAAGAGAGGGAGAAGAAAGATGGGGATAATTATTGCATTGAAATATATTTTATTTAAAAGTCAAACATTATACCAAAACCCTATAAAAAATACCTTCCACCATAACAGTGAAAGGTATTTTAATCATTAATTTATTAGTTTGGGTTAGGCCTGTTAGTTAATTGATTTTATAAACAGTAGTGTACTATATTTTATGATCTTGAAGCGGGGCCAGCATTGCCAAGAATCTCTAACAAACCCATATTGGCATTATTGCAATTTCCATCTACATAACTTTCATTAATCTTGGTGATGATTTCATTCAACTCACTAATGCTATATGGTACTTCCTCTCCCGCTAAAGCTCTATTGGCCATATTCAAAATGTAGGAAACTGATTTGCCCTCAAAAGTACCTTCCGATACGACCAAATTCCCAAAATATACGTTAGACTCACTATAATCCGCTACTACTCTATCCAAAGACAAGGTAATTGTCAATCCTAAAATTTGCGAAGCAAAAGTGTTCCGGACATCTCTTTTCCGTGGATTGACCTGCAATCCCCCCTCCAATGTTCTGGCAGAACCTGTAGAAGGTAAAAAGTCCGTAATGGATTCTGCATCCGTAAAAATCAACATATTGTCACCATAACCGATCATGATTTCCCCCATCGTTTCCACCAATGCTGGAAAATTTTGGTGTAAGTAAGTGCCAGGGTTCCCCCCATTAGGCTTGCTCCCCCACCCACCAATCGTTTGTGTTCTCCAACAATCTTGAGCAGTTCCAGTAAAGGCGAATAAACAAAGGACGAAAAGTGTTACAAAGTTTTTTGGATTAAACATAGTTAGAATTATTTTAGATGTAGCGCCGTAATGCATACGACATTCTAATTAGATTAAGAAAGATGTTATAAAAAAGAGGGGAAAATTGTGGCGAGGGAAATCAAAGTAGAAGGGAATTTTGACCGTCACATTTACAATTATATTAGTTGCAAATTCTGTGCCAAGCAATAAAAAAATGCATCCAATTAAAAAAAATGCATTAATCACTCATAATCAACAGAATCATCCAATAGAGGAGTATTTTCATGATAGGAACTGGATTATTTGTGACGAGATTGCGGGTAATTCTGGCTCCAGAAGAGGGCTTCTTGCACAAGACACCAGTGGCATACAATTTCATACACCTATATATACAGCAATAATGAAGTACAGAAAGCCTTCATCCCAATCATATTTTTTCTTGATAGGAAAACCTAAAACTACATCCGCTTCATCACACTAGCCTTCAATTTCTTCTTATAATCCTCCTGTACCCAGTCGCGATAATTTTTGGTGCTTTTGCAAATACAATAACAGTATCTTCTAACCCGATCTGCAATATCATCATTAAGTAACCTGACCAATGCGAGGGCATGCGCAAAATCTTTGGAGTTCTCCACAATCATATCCGTGTGTTGCTGGATAGAAGTATCAAGGATAACGGATGTCCTCAACCCTGCCGCAACCACGCGAGCATTTTCCTTTTTAACATCGAAAGTAACTGTTTCCGTTTTGCTAAAACATTCCCTGATCTCGTCAGGCATCACATATTTGAAACGTCTCTCGATTTCCTCATCCGAAATGATATTGCTGAGGAAGTAATCTGGGGAGCGGAATATCTTCTGCCAATCGGCTCCTTGTTCCCAAAGGCCAAACCGCACGGCATTATTCCCCAAGTCGATAACATCAAAGGAGGTTTTGTTCTTCCAGATTCTTGACCCCCGGCCAATCATTTGGTAATATAAACTCAGGGAACGAGTTGCCCGATTCAGGACAATGACATCAATGGAAGGTTCATCGAAGCCAGTAGTAAGGATACCGACTGAAGTTAGAATTGCATCAGGCGTTTTATGGAACCATTCCAGAATTTCTTTCCGTTGTTGCTTGGTATTAAAACTATCGAGGTGTCTAATTTTATATCCAGCATGGGTGAAGGTTTCATAAACCTGCCGGGAAGTATTGATCCCTGCATTAAAGATGAGGATTTTTTTTCCTTTTGCCCTTTGCTCGTAAGCATAGAGCAATTTATTCTGCATGGCAGGATTGGAATAAAGAGCTTCCGAAGATTTTACGGTATAATCTCCGTTGATCCCCACTTTCAAAGAACCCAAACGAACATCATAACTATAGGTAGTAGCCTGTGCGAGGAATCCTGATTTAATCAAGGATTCAATAGAACTCCCTACAATCAATTCGCTGTAGATATCCTTCATCGGTAGTTTGATGTTGGAACTCAGCGGGGTTGCGGTCACACCGAGGATAAAACAATTCTTAAAGAACTTAAACAGTTTCCGGAAAGAATTGTAATGCGCCTCATCCACGATAACCAACCCCAACTTGTTTAAACTAAACTTCTCGTCATTGAGTCGGTTATTCAAGGTTTCGACCATCGCCACAAAGCACATATAGTCATTTTGATCGGGTAATTCCTTTACATTACTGGTAATCAACTTGTTTACCACCCCAAATTCCGTCAACATTTTGGAGGTTTGATGGCAAAGCTCTATCCTATGTGTTAGAATCAGTACCTTTTTTCCACTTTGCTCAATATAACGACGTGCAATTTCAGAAAAGATGACCGTTTTACCGGCTCCTGTCGGAAGCTGGTATAGCAAATTATAGTCTTTAGGGCAATTGGCAAATCGCTCAAAAATATGCTCTAGATCAGTTTTCTGGTAATCATAAAGTTTTTTACCTACTTCCTGTTTCTCCATGTAGTCCGGTTGAGACATTATTTTTTCTATGATTTAAAAAAATAATTGCTCTCGCTCATTTTAGCTTCCTAAAACCTGCCTGTTCTAATGAACACGCAGACAGGGATGGTCACGCGCAAGCAATTTTAAAATAAAAATTCTCTATTAAGAGCTTGTTGGGATTTTAATAATTGAACTACGAACCTGCCTGTCCCTGCGGACACGCAGGCAGGTGCCACTTTTTCGATTATACAGCCCTGTCCGGCGGCCAGACGGGGTTACAAAAATACTCATTATGCTAAGGCATAACTCCGTTTTTTGCGCCCTGTCTGCGTGTACTTGTACAGGCAGGCTTGTCTAATCAAAAAATTGACTATTCTCGCCTGCCTGTGGCAGACAGGCTCTAAAGACCAAACTCCCAACAAGCTCTAAACCCTCTATTAAAAAACACCACAAAAATACACCTATTTTTCCCATAAAAGCAAGTCAGACATATTTAAATAAATTTTATCTACCTAAAGTTGATTTGACGAAAACAAAGCAGTATATTGTGCGCTTTTTTGGAAAGGGAGGTATCGCTAGCGGTGTAACAAGTGATTAGTAATTAGTTCGGCATTCACGGAAACAAACGCTTTACACAGTTCAAAGGGCATGATTAGGGCAAATCGTATTCACTTACAAACATTAGCCCTCGGCATATTACAGAACTAATCACTACTCAACCAATTATCAATCACGACCTAAATCCGCTCAAAATAACGTTTGCGTTCCCAATCTGTAACAGCTGATTCATAAGCCTTTTGTTCCGTCCTGAAATAATGGGTATAATGCTTGACGACCGCTTCTCCGAAAACTTTTTTAGTAAATTCACTTTGTTCAAAACTTGTAGTCGCTTCTGCCAAAGTATACGGTACACGGGGCAGATGGCTCGCGGCATAAATATCGCCCTCAAAAATCTCGGGTGGTTCTATTTTGTTTTCAATACCATCCAACCCCGAAGCGAGGGAAGCAGCATAAGCCAGATAAGGGTTACAATCTGCCCCTGGAATCCGACACTCGATACGCAAACTATCTCCTTTCCCGACGACCCGAAAACCTGCCGTCCGGTTATCATAGCTCCAAGCTAGGCGGGTAGGCGCCCAACTGCCATCCACAAAACGTTTATAGGAATTTACCGTTGGGGCATAAAAAGGCATCACCTCAGCAGCATGTGCGATCCAGCCACCGAGAAAATACCGGAATACATCGGAGCATTGCACAGGGCCAAATTTTTTCTTACCCGCAAAGACATTTTTCTTATTTTTCCACAAGCTCATATGAATATGGCAACTGGAACCCGCACGATCTTCATGGTACTTCGCCATAAAAGTAACCGAAAGCCCCATTTGATCTGCCAATTCTTTAAGACATTGTTTAAAAACAACATGCCGATCCGCCATATCCATCGCCTCTGCATACTTAATGTTAAGCTCATGTTGCCCAAGCCCCCACTCTCCCTTGGAGTTCTCCACCGGAATCCCAGATTTTTTGAGATGCCGGCGAGCCGCAGCGGTAAAACCTTCTGTACGGGAACCTTGCAGGATGTGATAATCTTCCAAGTACCATCCGGCAGGTTCTATATTATGGTATGCCTTATCAAAAGCTGTTTTATAGGAATCATTAAACAGGTAATACTCCAATTCAGAAGCGGCAAAACAGCCAAAGCCCATTTTGGAGGCTTTCTCCACTTGTTTTCCTAAAATGGAACGCGGCGCCACTGTTGTGGGTTGGTGTGTTTTTTCATTTTCGACATTGCAAAGCACCAGTGCGGTTTTATCCAACCAGGAAGCCATCCGCAAGGTTTTCATATCGGGGACGAGGTGGAAATCTCCATAGCCCAACTCCCAATTGGCAAAATCATAGCCGGGAATGGGTTCCATTTCCATATCTGTGGTAAGGAGATAGTCACAGCCATGTGTACCGGACTTGACGGCAGATTCAAGGAAGAATTCAGCATCAAACCGCTTGCCGACTAAGCGACCATAATGATCGGTGAAGGCCACCACAACGGTTTCGATTTCTTCTTTTTTAACTTTCTCCTTGAGAGTCTTGAGGGAGAGCATTCCATTCATTTTATAGCGGGTTTTGTACAAACGAAATGCAAATATACAGAATGGAATTGTGTTGGGGAGGGTTTTGAGGGAAGGAATTTTGGTAGCAGAGATTTTATCTCAGGCAAAGACATGTCGTTCCTTGTATGTTTGTTTTATAAAAAGAAATTAGCTATCGTAGCGGAAAGAGAAGGTTTTCGTTCCTACAGAACTCCCTATTTTTAGGAATGAGGGCGTGCTTTTACACCGTAGCATTACGACACTACATTATAATACCTTGAATTCTATTTTTTGAGTACTACAGGAAAAAAGTGTGGGGAATTGAATTTTTCCCAACTTTTGTTGATAGAGGTCAATTGAAGAATTGACCGAAAATCAAGAGAATCAAGGATATCATGGTTTAGACATTTATGTAATTGTAACACTTAAATCATCTGTTCCCATAGTTTTTCCCGTAGTCCCTTTTTTTGTATATTTTTCAAAACAACCGATATATTATTACTAAAAACATATACATTTCTCCTTGATTGTTTTTTGGCTAATCATTTTCTTACTCATCGATACACCCATTTCCCTATTCATCGCCCCACAACTATCAATAAGCGCACAAAAATTGGCCGTTAGTGGCACCTCAAAGCCCGCCCCCATATCTACCGTAATGCCCGCTTGCAGCGTAACAACACCGCCAGACACAACCGCCCCTGTAGCAACAATGGAATTGCTCGCCTCATAAAGATCGGAAGCAATTGCATTAGGCAACAAAATCGTTTCTGGACAAGTATTACTTACTGGGCAGTTATCCGCAATCAAAGTATTAGGATTCCCAAACCAGTTAAAATCTATGGTCATGCTTGCCGTACAGACATTATTCAAAGGATCGGTAAAATCTATGTTTACAAAACCAGCAGCAATATCCGCCGTGGTCAAATCTAATAACAATATATCGTCATCTTCTGCGCTAACACTGTTTGTTCCTGAAGTAAAGAAACTTCCAGTAGAGGCCGTCACCATATATGGATTTTCTGGACTTCCAATACAAGGTAAATTATCAAATACCCCAATCAACAAAGTCACCGTATCTCCCGTATTCTCATCCCCAAAATCACTCTGGCATAACAAGGGGCCATCGAAACCGCCGGCTTGATAAAGCGCAATGGAATCCGGATCAGGTTGAAGCCCGAAAAAGCCATTATTATTCCGCATCACCACCACCGGTCGAATAGTCGCGTTCACATCCCAACCATTGGCATCCGTCCACTGCGAGCAAGGGCAATCCGGCGTAGCCCCTTGCTCCTGTCCACAAGAGCAGTAAGACTCCCCAACACTACAAACACCGTTATCAACACAAGGAGGTGCAGGACAAAGATCAGTCGCCAAGGTACTTACATTTCCAAAATCCGCCCAATCTATTAACAAAGTATTTACACAACCAGCATTTAGCGGATCGGTAAAGGTAATAGTCGTCGTTCCTGCCGAAGCCGCAATTTCCGATTGCCTGATGGCCAACCAATGTACCACATCACCATCAAAAATCTGAGCATCCGAAAGATCAAAATTCAACAATGTTCCCTCCGTTGCAGTAGCACCCCATGTCGGTACACAATCCGGCCCGAAGATCGCTAGCCCGAGATACAACAAGTCTCCATCGTTCAATTCTCCGGAAACAAACTCCGGACAAAACAATGGCCCTGTTTGTGGCGTCACCGCTCCTGTCGGGTTCGTAGTACCAACAAAACCACCCGCTCCATTATTCGCCGCTGGATCATAAAGCACAAAAGAAGGTGTAGTTTCCTCACTGCAATCACAATCCGCTGCACAAAAGCAATAAGATTCCCCAATCTCACATACGGCATCATTATCGCAAGCACAGGCGCCACCCGTTGCACTGTTGCAATCTGTCGTCAATTGCGGGATACCATTATCCACCGTGTACAGTGTACCACAGGTTTCGAGCGGATTGTTGATGATAAAAATCAAGGTATCCGTTAAAGGATTGCTCGGTGTGAAATTGAGGCTGCATCCGGCAATGGTTCCGGCGATAATGTTCCCCACCCCATTGGCAAATCCAAATTCTGCCACGACAATATCAGGCTCCCACGAGTCGGCTCCGGTGTTGGCATCCAAGATGGTATTCCCCGTAGGGCAAATGGAAAAATTGTAGGTGGTGCCGGGTACGAATCCGGCAACCCAGTAGCCCTCGCCACCATAGACACCGAAGGGGGCATTGTTCCCAGAGAGGGGATCGCCGAAGCCGTAGAAGGTGGTGCCGCAGTCAGTGCCGCAGGGCGCGTTGCCGTTGACGGCGGTGTTGAGGTTTCCCCAAGGGCCGCCGTTTGGGGCGATGGTGGTGCATTGGGCGTGTATTGTTGTGGGTAATAGTATTATTGTTAGCACAACAAGGGCTAGAGATTTCAAATTCCATTTGAAACCAAGGTGCAATATTGTTGGTTTGTTCATTTTTTATGTGGGTGTGGGTGTGAGTTTTTTTTGTAAGAATTTTGTTGTAAAAGTTACCAGATGTCAGTATTTTACTGACATCTGGCGGGTTGTTTGTTAAATTTGAA
>JAHDGC010000757.1 GCA_020627865.1 Saprospiraceae bacterium
TAGACCATTCGCTTGCGCTCACTGTCAGATGTCAGACCTGCCTGACAAGTCACGCAGACAGGCGCTGCTCTGCTAAGAACAAGCACGAATCGTCTGACACTGTCAGCGAAGCAATCTGATGTCTGTTTATATGTATAATTGTTATGTGTTATGCGTTGATTTTTGAATAAATTTGTACATTTGCAACCTGAAAATTCAAATGGAAGAAACCCCGCCCCTGATTCTGGCGTAAATTTTATAATTACCAGTAGCGTCGTAATGCTTACGACGGTTTAGTTATATTTAATTCTATCAAGTATCATAATACCATGAAAGTTACAGAATACTTCGAAAAAGCAGCAGGAAATACCTTGATTTCCTTTGAAGTGCTCCCTCCCTTGAAAGGAGGCAGTATGGAGGCCATTTTTAATACACTCGATCCGTTGATGGAATTTAAGCCACCATTTATTGATGTGACCTACCACCGGGAAGATTTTGAATATAAAAAGAATGAGAAAAGTGGCCATTACGAGAAAATTGCCATTCGGAAAAGGCCGGGAACCGTCGGGATCTGTGCCTCTATCATGCATCGCTATGGTGTAGATGCTGTCCCGCATCTCATTTGTGGAGGGTTTACTAAAGAAGATACCGAAAATGCCTTAATAGATTTGAACTTCCTGAAAATTGATAACGTACTCGCGCTTAGGGGGGATGCGCGGAGGTTTGACGGCAAGTTTGTCCCTGAAAAAGATGGTCATAAGTATGCGCTTACTCTAGTGGAGCAAATCAAGTCAATGAATAATGGAACATACCTTGACAAAAACATCAAAAACGGGGCAAAAACGGATTTTTGTATCGGTATTGCAGGCTACCCGGAAAAACATTTTGAGTCACCAAGCCTTAGCGTGGATTTAGATTTTACCAAACAAAAAATAGAGGCTGGTGCTGATTATATTGTAACACAAATGTTTTTTGACAATAGTAAATACTTCGAATACGTGGATGCTTGCCGCCAAATCGGTATTGATGTGCCCATTGTTCCAGGGCTAAAACCTTTGACAAAAAAATACCAAATCAACTCTATTCCAAGACGGTTTTTTATTTCTATGCCAGACGCCCTGACCAAAGAATTACTGAAAGCGAAAGATAATGCTGCTGTCAAGGAAATCGGTATCGAATGGTGTATACAACAGTCTAAAGAATTGAAGGCCAGGTCGGTTCCTTGTCTCCATTATTATACGATGGGAGATTCGGATACGATTCGGCGAATAGTAGAGGCTGTGTATTAGACGAAGGCTGACAATAAGTGGAGTTTTCTTTCTTGTTATTTTTCCATGAGGTAAAAAAAGTGTTTCTTTACTATTCCATAATTAGTCTTTATTCACAAAAATTATTTATGCATTAAAAATGATCTTTTGTCTTCATATTGCGTTAGAAAAATCCTCATTATGCGCTGCATAACTCCGGTTTTTCTGCCTTATCTGAAAACAAAATCTCTATTTTTGCCTGCGCTAAAAACTTCTGTGCATAAAGACTATTGAAAATGTGAATTTTAAAGGATCAAAAACTGGAATTTAGCTTTTCAAGCCGTCATGGTATTATTTGTAACAATATATAAACATGAGAGAAAAAATCTTATTGCTCCTGATGCTTTTGGGGAGTTTTTGCCTTCAGGCACAGCTCCTTTCTCCCGATGAGTTTTTGCCACACAAGCTCGGGGAGCATTTTACACCATACCATTTGCTGGTTGATTATTTTGAACATGTCGATGCCAATTCTGGGCAGTTCACATTGCAAGAATATGGTCGCACCAACGAGAATCGCCCACTGATCTACGGGATCATTTCTGCTCCAGAAAATATGAAAGCGATTGAGGAAATTCGGAAAAATAACCTTCGTAGAACCGGCCTGTTGGAGGGCAACCCGGATCAATCTTCTCCGGCTATCGTATGGCTTAGTTTTGGGGTGCACGGCAACGAAGCTGGTGCTTCAGAAAGTTCTATGGCAACAATTTATGAACTGGCCAATCCGAAAAATAAAGCCGTACAATCTTGGTTAAAAGATGTTGTGGTCATCATTGATCCTTGCATTAACCCCGATGGTTATTCTAGATATACCCATTGGAATCGGGGAGCTTGCAACATTATTCCAGATCCTAACCCTGCCGGAAGAGAGCACAAAGAACCTTGGCCGGGCGGAAGGGTGAATCATTATCTCTTTGATTTAAACCGGGACTGGGCATGGCAGACACAAATAGAATCTCAGCAACGCATGGTCATCTATCACCAATGGATGCCACAACTCCATGTCGATTTTCATGAAATGGGACACAACGATCCTTATTATTTTGCCCCAGCGGCACAACCTTATCATGAATATATTACCAAATGGCAAGCGGATTTCCAACAGGATATTGGCAAGAACCATGCGAAGTATTTTGATGATAACCATTGGGCTTACTTTACCCGTGAAATCTTTGATTTATTTTACCCCAGTTATGGAGATACCTATCCAACTTTTCATGGAGCCATCGGGATGACCTACGAACAGGCAGGTCATGGTATGGCCGGTCGGGCGATCCAAACCGATAATGGAGATACCCTGACACTGCATGATCGAATTGCGCATCATAAAACAACGGCTTTGTCTACCATTGAAATTAGTGCAAATAATGCAGATAAACTGACCCGCTCTTTTGAAGATTATTTTAGAAATAGCCGTACAGATCCGAAGGGGAAGTACAAGAGTTTTGTGATCAAAAAGTCAAATGCAAAGGATAAAGTAGCTGCATTTTGTGAAATGTTAGACCGCAACCATATCCGTTATGGTAAAGCGGGGAAGGACAGGTCTATGAAAGGCTATGATTATGCTACGGGGGCGGCGCATACCGTTTCGATAAGCAAAGATGACCTCTTAATTAGTGCGCATCAGCCCCTTGCAGTATTGACACAAGTCTTGCTAGAGCCAGAGCCGTCGCTGCCGGATTCCCTCACTTATGATATTACCGCTTGGGCTTTGCCGTTTGCCTATGGATTGGAGGCTTATGCTTTTACAGAAAAAATGACGCCTTCTGGGGAATATCGTTTTGAAAAAGTCAGCCTTCCGGAAAATAAAAATCCATATGCCTATTTGCTTCCATGGACTTCCCTGAAAGATGCAAAATTTTTAGGACAGGTGCAGGAACAAGGCCTTGTCTTACGATATGCAACGGAGCCATTTGCAGTAGATGGGAAGAACTTTGATCGAGGCACGCTTATGATTTTGAAAAGTGATAACCGGAAATTTGAGGGTGATCTGGATGCCGTTGTTCGTAAGATGGCTAAAGAAAGTAACCGGAATATCCATGCGGCAACAACGGGCCTTGTAACCAGCGGGAATGATTTTGGTTCAGATAAATTCCGCTTGATTCAACGACCGAAAATAGGTGTTTTTTCTGGCGAGAAAATTTCTCCCTATAGCTTTGGGCAGGCGTGGCAGTTGCTAGATCAAGATCTTCAATTCGGATTTACAGTGTTAGATCCTTCGGTAATCTCGTCAGACGAAATCAGTGCATATAATGTTTTGGTGATGCCAGAGGGAACTTATGGCTTGGATTCTGCGGCCTTGGTGGTGTTGGTGGCTTGGGTGAGAAAAGGAGGCCGATTGATTGCTTTGGGAAATTCGGTCACAAATTTGGCGGGAAAAAAGGGTTTTGCTTTAAAGAAAAAACTAAGTACCAAAAAGAATACGAGAAACAAGCGCAATGCATTACCGCCACCTTATGCGGGTCGGGAAAGGCGCGATATTAGTAATTATAATCCGGGGGCTGTTTTCAAGTTGCAACTAGACGAAACGCATCCCTTGGCCTTTGGCTTGGGCGGACGTTATTATTCTTTAAAAACCAATCGCATGAATTATGCATGGTTGAAGAATGGTTGGAATGTTGCTTA
>JAHDGC010000758.1 GCA_020627865.1 Saprospiraceae bacterium
AAAAAAACGTAGAGTCGCGATGCATCGCGACTCTACGTTTTTTACGACATACCTCGATGCCTTTATAAATTTGTTTAACAATATTTTGACGATATTTTTGTGCTTGACTTTTCTTTTTCCCTCACTCCGCCTTAATAATCCGTTGCAGCCGATTATCCGGATTATTCAAATCCACAATTTCCAGGAAAAACAAGCCCGCAGGCAATTGGCACAAATCATAAACCAAACTGTTATTAACCGTTAACGTTTGGAATTCATTTTCATTTTCATCCAAAACTTTTACTGTATAGCTGCCAGATTCCAACACAATGTGTACGTCGGAGGATGTTGGGTTTACAAAAATGCTGATCCCAGAAGTTTCCATGAGCACTTCTGTGGCGTTGGTTTCCAAAACGATAAGGTTGCCATTTTCATCAAAGGGATCTGACCATTTGGGATCTGTATAGACATTAATTCCCGAAAGGGTGTTGAGGAATGCCGTAAGCTCTCCTCTTTCCTGTGGGGTGATGTTCAGCACTTGGGTAGCGCCACCCGGGCGCAGCCTGTTATCCAGATTGTTGTTGCCGGGCACATTGGGAATCATATTATAATGATTGATAACAACATCAAGTGTAGCCAATGCACCATTATGCATAAATGGCGTATGTGCTGTGCCGTCTGGTTGGAGCATATCCCGAAGGGTAGGGGAGCGGGTGTTGAGTAAGTCTAAGCCACCACCAATAGCATTAACAACACCATTATTTCTTGAGTTGGGATCAATATCAAACGCCGGAGGTTGATGGCATCCCGCACAACCTAAGCCACCACCGGTACGCTGGCCACCTGGTGCAAATTGTGGCGGAGCCAGAAAGAGATTTTTGCCAGCATTTTCCTGTCCGGTAAAGTTCATGAAAGGAGCACCATCGTTGGGCGCCATAGCTCTTCCTTCATCATATCTGGAATCGAAAGATTGTATGCTCCTGACAAATTGGGCGATAGCCCGCTGCACTCGATCTTCTGTAATGGTAGGGTCTCCATAAACAGCAGTAAACAAAGTTTGATAATAATCAATAGCCTCCAGTTTTACAATCAAATCTGCAAAGCTCGGGTCTCCATTTTGTCCACTATAACCCATCTCCGCATGATCTTGGATAGGTTGCGTCGTTTGTGCCTCTAGGGTGTTGGCCCTTTCATCCCAAAAGAATCGCATTTCGGCGGCAAATCTTGCATTGACCAGACGCATCCCATGCCGCCCTGTGGTGCCGTTGACACCGACACTGGCTATGGCGGGATCACCAAAGGCGAATTCCTGTAAATGACAACTGCCACAAGAGATAGTATTGTTTGTAGATAAATTTTTATCATAGAAAAGCACCCTGCCAAGGGTCGCGCCCAAGTCTGTTATGGGATTATCGGGTGGTGTATTATCCCTGTTGATATAGTTTGGGACAGGCTGGTTGGCATAATTGGGTAATGCATCCAGATAGATGACTGGATCGCCATTGGTTTCGGCTGCCGCATTGCGTAAGTTGATATTGAAATGATTTTCAGAAACCGGTTTCGTCACCTGAACACAATAGTCTGTGTTTGGAGAAAGGTCTGTCAATGCAAGTGACTTATCCCCAGCTCCACAAAACAACTCCGTGTCAAGGCTGGCATCAAAAACCATAATCTCGAATTGAGACATCGCAGTGCTGGAAAGTTTGAGGTTGAGTTGAGCATTTGTGCCACTATTGAAGGTATACCAAACATCAGCAGTTTTAGTATCATAATCTTGAGAAGAAAATGATATTTCTGGATGGGCGTACAAACTTATTGTAAGTACAGAAAGAATTAGGGTTATGTAGGTTATTCGCATGAAGATTTGTTTTATGTTAAAAAAAATATTAATGGTTTAAAAAAGCTTAGACGATGTTTTTATATATTTCCTTTGTTCCTTATTTTTTTTTATCAAAAATAATGCTACTTCGCTACAAATTTTCTACCCACTGACTACCTTTGTATAAATCCTTTAAAACTTCTTATTACGTTTTTGAGGATGAGTTCCATCGGAACGGCATGTCATTGCCCTGTCTGCGTGACACTTGTCAGGCAGGCAGTTATGAAATGACTGGAACGTAAGAAGTGCAAAAATGGTCAAATCATTAAAAACTTGAAGTGATGAATTTACAAGAAAAAATGTTTGAAGAACTAAAAACAAAAGAAATATTTGAGCAAGCCCGATCCTATGCATTCGAGTATGCCGGTCAAATTGAAAAAATGCGGGTTTTCCCAACCCAAGAAAATTTGGATCAACTAAAAAACTTCGAGGAAAAGATGCCGGAGCATCCTACGGCGGCCAATGCTGTTTTGGAGCAGTTGCATCGACTAGGTTCTCCGGGGACGATTGCCCAAACGGGTGGACGATACTTCGGTTTTGTAAACGGTGGTGCCGTACCCGTTGCCATCGCGACGAAATGGCTATCCGATTTCTGGGATCAATGTGGTGGTTTATATGTGGCTTCTCCCATCAATGCAAAATTGGAATCCGTTTGCGAAACTTGGTTGAAAGAAATTTTTAATTTGCCTAAACAAACTGTTGCCGGATTTACAAGCGGTACCTCAATGGCAAACTTCTGTGCCTTAACTGCTGCTAGATATCGCTTGCTGAAAAATCTAGGTTGGGATATTAACGAGGAAGGATTTTATGGTGCGCCAAAATTAAAGATCATTGCCCACAAGGAGGTGCATGCCAGCATCGTGAAGACACTCGTGCTGTTGGGCTTTGCCCGTAAGAATGTTACTTGGATTGATGTGGACGGGCAAGGGCGTATGCTGGTGGATCAGTTGCCAGAATTGGATAATGGAACCTTGGTCTTATTACAGGCAGGAAATGTCAATTCTGGTTCCTACGATTATTTTGATGCAATTTGCGACAAGGCAAACGAAGCAGGTGCATGGGTGCATATCGACGGGGCATTTGGATTATGGGCAGCTGCTTCGAAGTCCTTATGTCATCTTACCAAGGGTATGGAAAAAGCATCTTCTTGGGCAGTAGATGGACACAAAACTTTAAATACACCCTACGATTCTGGTATTGTGCTTTGTAAGGATCCTGATGCCCTGATAACGGCCTTGCAAACCCACGGGGAGTATTTGATTTATACCGAGAAAAGAGAACCGATATTGTATACCACAGAAATGTCGAAAAGGGGCAGAGCGATAGAACTATGGGCAACTTTAAAGTATTTGGGCAAAAGCGGGGTAGATGCTATGGTAACGGGTTTTCATGAAAAGGCGAAGTTGCTGGCGGAGCAATTGAAGGCTAGTGGCTACCATATCCGGAATAAAGTCGTGTTCAATCAGGTTGTAGTGGCTTGCGATACCGAGGCGGAAACCAAGCAGATTTTGGAATATGTGCAGCAGTCTGGGGAATGCTGGTGTGGTGGCTCGACTTGGAATGGGGAGTCGGTTATTCGGGTGAGTGTGTGTTCTTGGGCAACGACGGATGAGGATATTGAGCGGACAGCGCGGGTTTTTGTGGCGGCGAGAAAAATTGTCGGTAAAATGGAGACGTAATATGAATTTAATTATAAAATAGGTAGGGATAAGGCATGCCTTGTCCCTACCTATTTTATAATGATGACGACATGGCCACAGGTTTTTGCCTACCAAAAATAAACAACCCAAAATTTTTTCCAAATTTTTTTCGAAAAAAACACGTCGAATCTTCAAAATATCGGATAAACAGATTCTTACAAAAAAACATACTGTATGGACTCCTAGCTTGATATAATTTCCCAAGAATCTATTTTCAAAAAAAAAAATTCTGTAATCCCAAAATCAGATTTTGACACTTAGTGTTAAATTGAAAATTAGCCTGCGTTTCGACACAGAAAAATATACTTCAGAGGCTAGGAAAATGCCTTTTTATTCCTTAG
>JAHDGC010000759.1 GCA_020627865.1 Saprospiraceae bacterium
GGTGCAGTTTCAGGAGCAACGGCCCCTCCTGGGCAAGCTTCAATATCCGCAGAAAACTCAGCACCTAGTTTTACTTCAAATCCGGCATTCATTAAAATATAATTTCCAGCCCTGAAATCTACTGTCGTTCCGGTTTCAACCTTTCCGATGGAATGAATTGAGTAATCCGCATGGTACATATTTGGATCAATAGCTCCATTAACGCCATTAACACCATTAAGGCCATCTATATCCAAGTGATATGGGCAGCCATCACAATTCATAGGCATCACTACACCACAAACAGGAATTGAGCGACATTCAGCAATTTGTTCTACAATACAAATGTGGAACGATTCGGGGTATACAGGGTATGTTGGTGCAAAGAAGTTTGGATTGTTATTAATATTTGCATTGCCTAATGCTTCCTCGTGATTTGCACCCATGTAGTATAAGATTGTACCACCATTGGCGCCTGTGGCCGTAATGCTTCCTGTTTCTGAAGGACAAACATTATCTTCAATCGCTAAAGTCGGGCTTTGCTCTGCCGTACAACATTCACTAGGATCAGTTTGGCCACAGACCACATTACTTCTACAGCCTGGAGAAGCTTGTTCCACAATACAAACGTATATTGTTGTCGGGAATGCTTCATATGCAGGTGGTGCTGTACTCCCTCCACTTCCATCTGTATCATTATAGGCATTATTGAAAGCCTCAAGACCATCCATTCCAGTATAGTAATAAATAGTGCCACCTGCACCTGTTGCAGATATTGATCCAGTCTGAACCGGACAAGTATTATGATCTATATTGAGTATTGGATCAGCAGGGATGTTGTTGGCCCCCTCGCATGCATCACAAAAGTCTGGAACAGTATCCCCATCCGTATCTATGTTATCATCTCCACCAGGGCAAATATCATCGGCATCACAAACACCGTCGCCATCGCTATCTATTCCGCTACTGCAATTATCACAAAAATCTGGCGTACCATCCCCATCCGTATCTATAGTATCATCTCCACCAGGGCAAATATCATCGGCATCACAAACACCGTCGCCATCGCTATCTTGGAAAGTACCGACACAGTCACAATTCACATCATAAACATCATTGATTGTACAGGCATCATTGTCATTACAAGGCGTTCCTTCCATGTTATTGTCACAAGGATCATCCGCATCACAAATACCATCATTGTCGCTATCTTGGAAAGTACCTGCACAGTTGCAATTCGCATCATAAACATCATTAATCGTACAAGCATCATTGTCGTTACAAGGTAAGCCCTCATCTGTACAGCCACCACAATTACCAATATTGGCGACAACAGGAAGCCTTGCGCAAACAGGGTCGCCACCACCGCCTTCAATCACCCAATCATGGAAAGCCGCATAAGTAGTACCGGCATTTCCTCCTGTAATGGTAAAGTTATCATAAACCATCGGGTATGGGGCTGGGCCTTGCCAATGCGCAGGGCCAACGGTGCTTGTAGAGCCAATCGTATACCCTGTTCCCACTGCAAGTGAAATCGGAGTTGAGAAGGTCAAGGCTCTAGGATCATTCAAACCACCAGCACTACAATTAGCACCATCAAGGGTAAAGGTTTCGCTTTGTAACAAGGCACCGTTTTGGCGTATTTCTACAGTGAAGGTAGTCGGGCAATTCCAGATAATTGGTATAACTGTAAAGCCTTTTAAGGTCATGGCTTGCGTCACATCAAAATTAACCTGTGAAGTCGAGTTCCAACTATTCAATGTCCCCAACCCGTTTCCTGCTGTTGGAGGGCCAGTGACGACCTCTCCACCGCCGCCGCTTCCTTCGACCTCAACATAATAAGTCGTTGTGGTATTCAATGGCGGTGTGGTAAAAGAAGTTCCTGTTCCTAATGATGTTCCTCCTGTTGGCGTAGCATACCAGTTGAAAGGCCCTGACTCGCTCGTCTCGATTCCCAGTGTAACAGCCTCCCCTACTGCTCCGCAACCATCTATCGGATTCGGTAAGGAAGAAGTTACGGTAACACTTGCCTCGGAGCTACAGGCTCCATTAACGGCCATAACGGTATATGTTCCGGCACTCCTAACATCTGAATAAATGCTTAAATTTTCTCCTGGCAACAATTCACCATCGAGATACCATGCCCAAGTTGTTCCTGCTGGGAAGCTAAATCCATTGACTACGGTAATGGTTTCCGGTAAAGTATTGCATAAGTCCAATGTTGCAGGTACATCCGGTACAGGCATTCCACAATCTTCAAACACAGTTGCAGAAGCTGTAGCCGTACAGCCATTAGCATCCATTACCGTTACCATGTATACGCCTGCAACTAATCCAGAAATATCTTGTGTCGTTGCTCCATTACTCCAAGCATAAGTATAACCCGGTGTGCCGCCCGTTACCGTAAGGTCTATGGTACCATCTGCTGTACCTGGCCCACTAGCATCTGTAGCTGTTGCACTTAAAGCCACCGTGCTACTACCGCCAATTATTACTGTTCCCGTTCCTGTATCACCATTACTATCTGTTACGGTCACGCTATGGTTTCCAGCCGGCAAATTATTGTTGGTTGCTGTGGTAGTACCATCTGCCCATGCGTAAGTATAAGGCCCTACGCCACCAGAAACAACCGCCGTTGCTGCTCCGTTTCCTGAACAAGATACATCTTGAACGTTAGAGAAACTTACCGTTATTGTTATAGGATCACATTCTGCAAAAACATTGTTTAGCACATTGGCCAAAGGTGTTTCTACCGTCGAACATTCCGGAAGTTTATTACAATGCGTCGTCGATACCGAACCCAACTCCCAGTCTCCAAAAACTTGCCAGATGATTACACCCGCGAGGTTATTATCCTTGACATACCGTGCCTTTATTTCCATAGATTGCTCATCGTCATAACTGACGAAGTAGTTGCCTTTTGTGGCGTAAGGTACTTTACCGACATCGTCCCAGTGTTTCGTCCAGCCGTTGGCAGGGTTGTCGATTTCATCCTTGATATAGTAATACATTGGCGCTCCATCGAATGGTGTCCAATGCGTGAAGTCCGCTGCTGTGAGGATCGGGCCATCCGGCTGTACCGTTTCATTTCTTTTTTGGGTGGCTGCGCCAAAACTTGCCGCACCACTTGTCTCTACGCCCCTTCCGTAGAAGGCAACGCCCATGTTTATCTTCGCAGGATTCACACCCGCACCGAGCAGATGCTGTAAGGTACCATCCCAGGACAAGCCTTCCCCTCCACTCGGGTATACATTAGAGTTGTGCCCTGTTGTATTTGACCAACCACCTTCGTAGTCATAACTCATCATATTGTAATAATCCATAACAGCATCCAAACGTGGCCAGTCAAAACCGACAAGGTTGACAGGGTTCGCAGAAAAGGCTGCCGTGATCAGTTTATCTGGGCCGATGGCCGCACGAATATCCTCTACCAATATCGCGAAGTTTTCATAATCCGCAGGACTGTAATCTTCTATATTCATCCCCGGATGGTTCGGATATTCCCAATCCAAATCAATACCGTCGAATCCTTGGTTGATTAATTCTACACAATCTGCAACAAAATTTGCACGCATGGTCGGGTTTGCCGCCGTTTCCGGGAAGTGTTTGCACATACTCCAGCCACCGATAGATGCCATCATCTTCACGCCATTTTGTTGGCAAAGGGTTTTCAAGCCCGGTGCTCCGGTGCAACCGTCGAACAACCACGTATCCCAACTATCCGTAGGACTCGGGTGGAAAAGGTCGCCCGGTTGCTGCTCTGCCCCAACTTGGTAAATTTGCTGGTTTCGCAAATCTCCACTATGTAAGGAACCATCATTCGCAACACCGAAGAAAGACCAGTTCAGCATCGTGTATTGATCATACTTTACATTCAGTTGGTTGAATACACCTGCTGCTGGAAGATTTGCATTCGC
>JAHDGC010000760.1 GCA_020627865.1 Saprospiraceae bacterium
CCGGTGGTAAAATTTTCCGGCAACAGATCAGCTATTCTACCATCTGCATGGGTGATGCCTGATGCGAGGGTTTTCCAGCCTTCGTTGTCATCCTGTTCTTGTAGGGAAATATGGATGCCTTGGCCGGGCTTGCCGAGGGAGGTGTCTAAGACGTGGGTTGTTATTTGAGACATGGTAGTGTGATTTTCTGTATGAATTTTTTTGAGCGTTTACCAAATAGGTTAAGTTAAGGGTTTTGGGTAATTTCTACTAATGTTCGATTGTCAATTCTCCAGTAACTTACCCAACCTGATATTCGTAATCTTCATCTGTTCTCCTGCCGCAATTTGCAATTCCTTTTTAGGATGATTATGCAAGCGCGCCTCCAACAAGGCTAGCATTTCCGCAGCCGATTTCCCGGTTGCACAAACAATAAAAATATACCCAAACTTCTGTTCGTAAGCTGTATTTCCTTCCGCAAGTCTTTGAATAACTTCATCCGATGCGGTGTTGACGCCAGCTTGCTCCTGCCCAGCCCATTTTTCCGTATTGGCAAACTTTTTCTTCAAACTATTGATGTCTCCAATTTTTGGATGATGCTCAAAAGCTTCGAGCCAGTCTTCGTCTGAACACTGTTCCCATATTTGTTCGGCCTTTTCAAAAAGTTGCTCCCGAGAAGCGAAAGGGCGAGCAATAACCATCTGCTCTACCCAATGATGGGCACCACAACATTTTTCGAATGTTGTCCACAAATCGGAAATAGAAATATTATTTATATCAGAGAGGTTCACAAATTATTCAATTAAGTAACGTTTAAAAAATCATTTCGACATTTGGGCGCAAAGTTTAAATCCAAGATATTTAAATGTAGCGTCGTAATGCTTACGACGTCTTTGTAGAGGCTACGGTTTCTATAAAATTGAATGTCGGTTCTATTTTGAATAATCCTAAGCATGTTCACAAGTCTTCGTAACGAAATCTGTTAACAATTGGATCCCGAAACCTGTCGCAGCTTTCATAGTCCCAAAATCAGTATCCCCAAAGGCAACTCCCGCAATATCAAGATGTGCCCAGCAAGGGTGATTATTGGTGAAAAACTCCAGAAACTTTCCGGCACTGATGGCACCAGCTACAGGGCGTCCACTAAAATTCCTAATGTCGGCCACATCTGATTCGATGTCTTTTTTGTAACAATCCCACAGGGGCAATGGCCAGAGTTTTTCTCCGGTGCTTAGCCCTGATTTGTATAAGTTGGCAGACAGTATTTCATTTTTACTCAACAATGCAGCCGCTTGATAGCCTAGCGTGCGCACACAACTCCCAGTTAAGGTCGCTAGGTCAATCATGATTTCCGGATTGAAATGTTTTACCATATAAGCGAGGCCATCGGCGAGTAGTAGTCGACCTTCTGCATCCGTATCAATAATTTCAATGGTCTTGCCAGAGTATGAGTTGATAATGTCACCCGGTTTGATGGCCAATGCATCTATACAGTTATCGGTGGAAGGCACAATCCCAATGAGGTGAACGGGAAGCTTTAATTTGGCCACCATCTCCATGGTGCCTAAAACGGCAGCAGCACCACCCATATCACTTTTCATATAGTGCATATTTTTCGATCCCTTCAGAGAAATGCCACCGGTATCGAAGGTAACGCCTTTTCCTACTATCCCTATTTTGGGTAAGGTTTTTTTCCCAACTTTTTTGGGTTTATATTCCATGATGACAAAAGCGGGGGGATACTCGCTGCCTCGGTTAACGGCTAATACGCCATGAAGCCCGGTTTTCTCGATTTGTTTTGGTGTTAAGCTTGTTACTTTGTAGCCATACTTTTTACCAGAATTTATCGCCCATTTGGCAAGGACTTCCGGCTTAGCCTTATTCGCAGGTGCGTTCACAAGGTTAAATATCTGCATCTGGGTTTGTGCCAGTAGATTGCCTTGTGTTGCTGCTTTTTTTATTTCCGTATGGAGGGACTTTTCAGAGACAATGGTAAGCTGTGCCTTTTTTTCAAAATTTGTGGGCTTTTTCCCATTGGTTTTGTACAAGCCCAAATTATAGGAACCTAGCCCAATGCCATTGGTCGCAGCTTTAGCCCAAATGGCTGCTTCGCTTGATGGCATATTCGAGTAGGATAAATTCAAGGCAATTTTATCCGGAAACTTTTCTTTCCATTTTGTTACGAGGTGGATAAATGCTTTTTTTAATTCTGCATAACCCGTTTTTTCCCCGATACCGAGCAGTAAAATATGTTGATTTTCGGTATAAATGGAATGGATTTCTTTGGCATCTCCCATGAAGTTCAGGGTGAGCATTGTTTCTGGAATATTGAAGCGCGCTGCAATTTTTTGTAAAGAACTGGAAAGGCTTCCATGTTTCGAGAGGGGAATGATTTGGGTTCGTGTAGTTTTTGGGGTTTCACCGAGTATACGAATTGTCATTTTATCACTTTTATGGTTTAGTTTGATTTTGACATTTACTTAGGTTTAGGGCTTTGTGTGATCAAAATCTTAGATTGATTAAAGAAAGTGAGATTTCTTTTTTAGAGCTTGTTGGAAATTTGTTTTTAAGAGCCTGCCTGCAACAGACAGGCGAAAATAGTCAATTTTTTGTTTAGAAAAGCTTGCCTATACCAAGTGTACACGCAAACCAAGGGTAAAAAACGAAGTATGATAACATAATGCGTTTTTTACAACGCAGGATAAACGAAAAAATGGCACCTGCCGTTAGACAGTAAGGCAGGTTTACAGCTTATTTCATAAAATCCCAACAAGCTCTTGAAAAAGGATACAAATTTAGCCTATTTTGCTTGAATCAACAATCTTGTTTGGAAATATTTGGAGTCAGACTCCCAGAAATGTATGATTTTTGTAGCATTGTGCAGTTGAATTACGTTTTGAACGATACATATTGAACAAATTAATGTGATTTCGGGGCGGAGATGTCCAAAATATGAGACTTCTTTATCTTGTTGGCCAGTGATTCTCATTGTGTTCAATATTGGTCGGAGCAAAAAAGATAGCCGATGATGAAGAACAGGGTACTAGGAACGGTAATCTATTGGAAATGATAAACGGGAAGGAAAGCTCTGTCCGGGGGCGACAAAAAACAGCCCTTAGCATAAATCTTTATCAGATATTGCTTTTGGGACATTTTTAGTATTGGAATTACGGACAAATAGCGTATTTATAAAAGGAGTGTATGATAAAATAGGTGTTTCATTTGAAAGTTTAAAACAAAGGAAAATTTTATGAAGACAGCCCTTGGTTGCGTTCTCTTGACAGAGCAAAATTTTTCTTTGGATTCATACACTCATTTAAAGAACGTTTACGGCGTTTCTGAAATTTTAAAATACACTTTGTTTTTTTTACCCAAATGGATTTCATTCAAGGTGTCATTCGTCTCTTCTATTTTCAAGCCACAAGTCTTGATCTCTTTTTCAACAACTAACATGCTTTTGATATCGTGACTTTTTATCAAGCTTTCGACTTTCTTGAATAGCTTGTCCAGTTTATCCGTAAGGGTAAGTTGCCGAACGGAAGCAGAATACCAATTATCTACTCGTTTGACATTGTAAATTTCGATAACCTTGTTCTTCGCATCATCAATAATAGAGTAGTCAACTCCTTTCTTGAATTTTGTAAGGTGCAATTTCAAGTTTTTCATAAAGCGGGAAAAGATAATAATTATACAAAAAGGAAGATAAAGATATGGATATTAGTGGAGGAAATGTAGGAAATCTTACAAAAAAAATTAAGTATTTTAGTTATATATACTTTTTGATGAGATTTGTGGAATTGCGGGAAGGGTAGAGGTGAAAACGTAGGGTAGACTTTTTGTTGTGGTGGGGAAGGAATATAAATTTATATCCATCTACATCGTGATATCGAAAAGCCATTGTCGGCCTACCAAAAGC
>JAHDGC010000761.1:0-739 GCA_020627865.1 Saprospiraceae bacterium
GAATAAAACATCCGTAGTGCAATAGTAGGCAATTGTTTAGGTAGTTAACCTTATTAAATCGTCATTTTTGACCCGGCTATTTTTTCGCTAGGCTAGGCAAAAAATTTCTGCATAGCCGTGCTATGGAGACATTTTTTAACGACGCCTAGTGGGAAAAGAGACAGTCATGAAATGTGTCGATTTGATTTGGATAACTACTTAGCTTAGTCAAACAGCAAAATATACGGATTTTAAATAGAAATGTTATGCTTATTTCCAATATTTTGGTAAAGGATAAGCATAATTACAACATATTTGTAGTGATGTTGAGGGGTTGTGTCATTGGGTAAAGAAAGATGCTCGTAGTTTGGTCTTTAAAATTATTAAATTATTCAACTACATGCCCCGTCGAATTCCCCTCCACCATCTTGACAATCTCTGGCAAATATACGGTCAAAAATAAATAACAAAGGAATACCAATACGATGACTGTTATCAACAATATTTTATTGGATCTCCGGCGTTCTATAGCCCGTTGTTCAGCATAGCCAGCAGTAGAACCCCGCCGGAATCCCCTTGAAATCCGGGCTTTCATGGCTTCGGTATCGTTTCCTTGAGCTTGCTTGATCCTATTATTGAGATCTTCCTTGGTGGGATCCCAATAACGGGGTTTATAATCGAATTTCTGATGCTTCGGCGTTTTAAATATACTGAATAATGCCATAGTAATATTGCGGGTTATGATGAATGCTATGTTTGT
>JAHDGC010000761.1:749-3891 GCA_020627865.1 Saprospiraceae bacterium
ACACTCCTTTTTTACAAATATCCGTATTGTGGTTGATACTTGCAAGTTACAGTTTTAGCAGGATATTTTTTGTGTATGTCCAAGTATTACATTCTTTTCTCTCTTTTTCTATTTGAAAGATGTAAAAATAGATGATTTGGTTTAGTGCTTGTCGTTAAATTAGGCCAAATTAGGAATCCATAATCTTTTTCAGGGCTTCATAGTTTCTTTTTTTGTCAAAAATAGCCTATCTACGATCCAATATTCTGCTATGCCATGAACTGCGTAATCTTCAAATTTAATCCCGCGATCTCTGTGGGCAGTTCCTTTAGACAATACCTCGACGATGAAATCTGGGGCAGGAAAGAGACTTTGGTTGCTTTTAAAACTTTTTGCTTTTGTGGATTTGAAAAAACAAATATCAGGCTCATAATCGTTTCTAGTCAGTTGGATTAATATTTTTTCAATGCCAACAAAACCGAGTTGATGCTTGTATACAAAAGTATCAATGAGTTTGTGTAAATTACTATTCGCTTCATTATGTCTTTTCATAACTGGAGAATGAATAATAACTGCTCCATTAATAAACTCTGCTTTTTCCTGCTCACTTATATTGTTATAAAATTCTATTCTTTTGCTCTTCTTCAAGGATTGTTTTTATCTGCTGCAATAGCATTGGGGCATTAGGAGAACCTAACACTTTGTGGATGATTTCTTTGTCAGCATTTGTTGTCATAAAAATGATTTTATCCCAAGTTATGAAATATTTTAGGAAATTCAAATGTCTATGTGTTCGCTAAACCTACTTTTCTACCTTCACAAACCGCGTTGTCCCTTCCAGTTTTCCAGCTTTATTCAAAACAGCAAGCTGGTAAATCCCCGGCACAAAATCATCCAATTGGATCGTTATAGGAGCTCCTTGATTTATATTTCTGATAGATGATTTATAAATAACATTTCCGCTGTTGTTTGTAATTTGAATACTTCCTCTTCTTATCTTTTTCGCCAATCGTACCGAAATCTGATCTGTTGCTGGATTAGGGAAGCAAGTGACTTGGTGTATATTTGTAACAGTGTTTTTACTTGAGATGTTGTTGGTAATCATGTGATTGTCACTTTCTGCAACGGGATTAATTTTTTGAATTTTCCAACATTGAATTCCCGAGGTTAGCATTACTCTTGGGGCACTAATCTGTTGATATTCAATCCGGGCGTCTCCTTCTCCATGTATTCGCTTGATGGCGACAGAAGAGCTTGTCTGGATATTTATTTTCAAATTGTTTACCTCTTTCGGTACTGTGATCGGAAAGATGTTTTCTTTTTGTTCGGCAATTAAGCTGTTGTTTGACTTTTTAAATAGAAAATCATTGCCATGGATATGATGTTTGTTTTTTAAAGCATCTTTCGTTTTTACGCGAAAAGAAGCTTCAATGATTTCATCCGAGTTGTTATACAAATTCAGTGAAGGAATTTCCCAGTGACTTGTAGATGTTTTTGAAAATTCAAATTCAGAAAAATTACCAGCTTCGCCTCCTATGGCAAGGAGCTGAAAATACTGATCTTTCATAGGTGCATTTAAAACATGGAGTTTTGCCTCAGTAGGCATGAAAACAGTGCCGGATGTTGCATCTTTAGAAATAATATCGGAAGGGTAGGGGGCGGAGATTTGTATTTCAAAACCATGTTGCACCGTTGCAGAGGCCGGAAAATTTTGTCCACCTAAACTATTGCCACAACCTCCATTTCGACCATCACCGATATTGCCGTCAATTTGTTGTTGTGAAATCGGGCAGTCGTGAGAAGTGGATAGCTTTTTCGCTTCGTCAAGATAATATTCCGTGTTAACCAGAACCCATTCGTATCCAGAAGCTGGCGTAACAGCAGGTTGTGCCTTGGTTGCTGTAAAGAAAAATAAAAGGAGGATGATAAACAGGGTGATGTGTTTTATCATGAGTGTTGTTTTTTAGAGCATGTTAGCAACATGACCTTAGTGATGAACCGGTTTTGTTTGAAGCAATATGTCGATAGAGAGGAATTTGTGATTTGGGTTTAACCCAAGGGGTACAACATATCTACTACAAGATACGTAAAAATCAAAAGCCTGTCAACCCTGTAAGCTTATCAATGATTTGGAGTGGCAGAAACCATAATTTTATCCATTTCTTTCTTCAAACAGGTGAAATTTGTTTCTGTCATGGGAACTAAAGGCAACCTTACTTCTCGGCCACACAATTCAAGTATCTCAAGTGCCGCTTTAATTCCGGTAGGATTCCCCTCAATGTAAAGCCATTTGTGAATGTAGAGTAAATTATGATGAAGAATTCTTGCCTCTTGAAAATTCCCACTGTTAGCTGCCCGAACCATGTCCGAAAATTGTTTCGGGAAAGCGTTAGCAATGACAGAAATCACACCCTCAGCTCCGTTGGCGATTAGAGAAAGTGTCGTTGGGTCATCACCAGAAAGGAGGAGGAGATGATCTGGTTTTTCAGCCGCGATTTGTGAGCCGTCCTGCATCTTGCCAGACGCATCTTTTACGGCAACAAATTTTGAAGAAGCGTTCGCTAGTCGGATAACGGTTGCCGGTTCAATGTATGAACTTGTCCGCCCAGGAACGTTGTAAATGATAATCGGAACGGGCGTATAACGTGCGATGTGCATATAGTGTTGAAAAATGCCCTCTTGACTAGGTTTGTTATATGCTGGGCTACTGGAAAGGATGGCATCAATGCCTGTAAAGTCGAATTGTTGGATTTGTTCTACTATTTTTCGGGTATTATTACCACCAAAATGCCCTGCAACAACAGGGGTTTTCCCGTTGGCTATATGAATCGTACTGTCCAATACCTGTCTGGCTTCCTTTTGACTTAATGTTGCAGATTCTCCTGTGGTTCCTAGTGGTACCAAAAAATCTACACCGCCGTCAATGGTATGTTGAACAATTCTTTCGTAAGCGTTAAGATTAATCTTTCCCCCTTTAAAAGGAGTGACTAAGGCAACACCGGTGCCCTTAAACAGTTTCGAGTGTTTTGGATTCATGTTTCCTCTTTTTCTTCAAACTGGCCATTAAATAATCCAGCATTTTCAGAAACTGTGCAATATCAGGTGCATTGATTATGAGAGAAAAGTAGTTTGTATGTTTAAGGTATGACCCAATTTTCAGTTT
>JAHDGC010000762.1 GCA_020627865.1 Saprospiraceae bacterium
CAGAGGCTTGTCCGGCTGAAAGACGGGAGCGGCTCCATTTGTAATAATGCAACATAAAAATCAATAACGAAATGTTCCATCAACATTTGTAAGTACGATTTCGTGTTTGTTCATGAGTACATGAAAAAGCAAGAAGCAGCTCCGGATTTGTTTTGAGTACTTTATATCCGGAGTTGCTCCATCTATGAGATGCTGCTAGAAGTTTACGGTATACTTTATGGATGGCGTCATGATTGATAGGTCTTCAATAATGATGTCCTCTGTTATGCAAACAATTTTATTTTTGCCACCTTTAATCTCGTTTTGATTTTTTTTGTCGAGGATTTTAACCTTTCGGGAGTTGAATTTTTCAAGTAACATAAAATATTTTTTTGTGAATGATTTAGGAGTTGGTCATTAATAAGATGCGTGAAATGGCAGGATTATTATTTCCCAATTCCGTTAATAATGTGCAAGCATTTCTGGATGACAGCTTTATGGTTTTAGAGCATGTTGGGGATTTGGTCTTTAGAGCCTGTCTGCCACAGGCAGGCGAAAGTAGTCAATTTTTCGATTAGACTAGCCTGCTTGGCAACCTGCCTGACAAGTCACGCAGACAGGGCACAAAAAACGGAGTTATGCCTTCGCATAATGAGTATTTTTGTAATGAGGGACACCGACTGGATGTACCGAACTAATCGGAAAAGTGGCATTTGCAGTTCAATTATTAAATCCCCAACATGCTCTTATATTTTAAAAGTAATTTTTGTTGATAAACCCTGAGGTCTAAAGTTTTCTATAATGATATAACAAAGGTAGCGGGTATAGCAATAAAAAAAAAGTAAAGTGAACGATATAATTTTAAACTGTAAAAAAAATGTTATATTGCATAAATGTTTCTATTGTATTGATAATTAGATGTTTAAGAAAATATTAAATATATGGAAGAACTCTTGTCTTATCTAAAAATGATAGATACTCGTTTGTTGCATTGTATCAAGGGGAAGCCTGAAAAAATGATTAAACTGTTGCGGGAGAATGATTTCGATTCTGAAGAGGATTTGATTGTCGCACTTTTGGGAAAAGGGGGCAGCCGGGATAAGTATTACTTATTAAAATCAAGAACGATAAAGTTGCTACAAGCTTTGGCTATTGTCACGGATACGAATAGTGGGAGCATTGTCAAGCGAAAAAATGATTTGTGCCAAAAGAATTTTACGATTGCACAAAAGTTTCTAAAGAAGGGATTGCGAAAGGAAGGGATAAAACTCGTAAAGCAGGCTTATGGAATCGCTGTAGCATATGATTTTGTTTACTTGGCTTGTGAATTCTCTAGTATTCTACACCATAACCATATGCTTTATGAGCCGAATACCAGAATGGCCAACCTTTATGCTGCACAAACAGAAAAATATCTCCATGAGTATATGGCAGAGAAAAGAGCAGAATACTATTTTTTACAGGCGACAATCAGGAAAAATAAGGCTAAGAAAGTACAAAACTTGGAAGATGCCAT
Source organism: Saprospiraceae bacterium (assembly GCA_020627865.1). Taxonomy (GTDB): domain Bacteria; phylum Bacteroidota; class Bacteroidia; order Chitinophagales; family Saprospiraceae; genus JAHDGC01. The sequence continues at coordinate 1,496 of JAHDGC010000762.1, forward strand.
TGCCAATATAGCCGCTTTAAAGGGAACCAGTGTGATTTGTTTATTTTATCGATTCAGTCTGGAAGTATTGCATAGTTTTAGTCTTGCGGATTACCCCTCTGTGATCAAGAGCTGCGATGGAATGCTGAAGGTGTTGGAAGGGAAAAAGGGCGCTTATGCCGCGCATTATCAATTTTGCCTGACGAAATCGTGGTTTGCACATATGGCAATTGGAGAATATGAGCAGGCAAGTGAAAAGCTTAAACGAGCGGAGAAATATGTTCCTGCGAGATCTTATAATGATTATCTATTGAAGCTGCATCAAACCATCAATGCCCTACACTCTAAAGATTACCAGCTGGCATATGATTTATATCGGAAGCATAAAAAATGTAGTTTTGAATCTATCCGCCAACAATTTGCGATTATTGAAGCCTATATCTGTTTTTTGTCACATATGGGATATTTAGAGTTAAGCCATACTTTCAGGTTAGGGAAATACCTGAATGATACGATTGTTTCTCAGTCGAATAAACAAAAAGAAAATATTGCCATCTTGATCGCGGAATTGCTGATCTATTTTGTCAGGGATCGGGGAAAGTATGCTGATCGGGTTGAGGCTATTAAGAATTATAGCTACCGACATTTAAAAGGAAAAGAAACGGCACGGGCAAAACACATGATTAAAATTTTATGCCGCTTGCCAGATTTAAATTTTCACCCAGAAGCATTGAAAAGACACATGAAAAAGCACATCGAGTTCATACAAAATAGTGCGGTGCAGATTGGTGAAGATATTGCATTGATAGAGTTTATCCCTTTTGAAAAATTGTTGGCCATGATTTTAGAGCGATTGGAGCGGAGGCGATGAGAAAGTTGTTGAATTATTGTTAAAGATGATAACTTACTAACTTTTTCGCATGCTTCGTAACAATAAAAACACAAAAATCCCCGCTAGCCACAAGGTGTAATGACTCCACTGCTCCCGTCCATCTTTAAAAAAAGTATAGGCAAAACCCAACGTTGATATCAGGAGAATCGTGTAAATTAATTGCTGTCCTAGCAGCAAAAATATACGGTTTTGTTCCTGTTGGCCTTCCTGTTTGATGACTAAATTCCCCTGATTAATTTTCGTCAGCGTTTGCCGCAAATCTCCCGGAAGGGCGAACAGTGTTCCTACGGTTCCTTTGAGTAAATCCATGAAAAACTTTACCGGATCTTTTTCGCCCAACAAATAAGTCTGAAAATAAGGGCGAACAACTTCTATCGGATTGATGTGGGAATCTAAAGTATTACAAATTCCCATGAGCAATGTAACCATCCTGTTGAGCAAGACATATTCTTTCGGGACTTGTACGGTGTTGGCGAGTCCTTTGAGGCCAATTTCTGTCGTGAGATTAAATAAGCTGCTGTTGAAGGGATTGACCTTAATTTCCTTCAGGCTCAAGCCGTCAAACTCAATTTCATTTTGTAAAAAATTCCGGAAAGCCACAATTACCTTTCGGGCAATTTGTTCTGAAGTTTCATCGTCGGAAATAAAGCCCAAATCTTTCAGGGCTACAATAATCTTATCCGAATCATTTTTGGCCGCAGCTTCGATAAGGTTGAGGAAACCCGTGCGCATTGCTGGTGGTAAGGTGCCCGTTGCGCCAAAATCTAACAATACAATGGTGCCATCTTTTTCGATAAGGATATTCCCAGGATGTGGATCAGCATGGTAAAACCCATCTTTAAAAACCATCTGGCAATACGCATGTACCAATTTCCTTGCCAGCTCATTTCTGTCCAAATCCCATGCCTCCAACTGCTCCACATTACTAATCTTTACTCCTTTATGGAAACTAGTTGTTAGAATTCTTTCCGTAGAAAAATCAGGATAAATCGAAGGGATGGCAATGCCGTCTTCCTCCAGCAAATTTTGTCGGATCAAATCCATTGACATGGCTTCCTTCTGGTAGTTTAGTTCTTCCTCCACCATTTTCTTCACTTGCGTGTAAGCATGCTCAATCCCCTTGATGTCATAAAACCAAGAAATCAGTTTGACCAATCGCTGCATCACCTGAAGATCAACTTCTGCGACTTGCTCAATATTGGTATGTTGTATCTTAACGGCGACTTGGGTTTGGTCAAAAAGGGTAGCCCGATGCACTTGCCCAATAGAGGCCGAAGCAATGGGTGCTTTTTCAAAATGTGTGAAAAGTTCATCCGGTGACTTGCCCAACTCCGCGACAATCCGCGCTTCAATTTCAGGGTAGGGGCGTGCTGGAATTTGATCTTGCAAAGCTTCTAAAGGTTCCTGAAAATGAGGCGGCAAAAAATTGCTGAGTATAGAAAGCAGTTGCCCGACTTTGATGAACAAACCTTCTAGGTGAAGGATCGTTTTCTTTATCCGGTTGGCATTCCGGATATGGG
>JAHDGC010000763.1 GCA_020627865.1 Saprospiraceae bacterium
ACCTATTTCTGGAAAAAGGTGGTCTCTTTTGCCATGTTTGTGCACCTATTTCTGGAAAAAGGTGGTCTCTTTTGCCATGTTTGTGCACCTATTTCTGGAAAAAGGTGGTCTCTTTTGCCATGTTTGTGCACCTATTTCTGGAAAAAGGTGGTCTCTTTTGCCATGTTTGTGCACCTATTTCTGGGAAAAGGTGGTCTCTTTTGCCATGTTTGTGCACCTATTTCTGGGAAAAGGTGGTCTCTTTTGCCATGTTTGTGCCTCATTTTCTTGTTTGTTTCCCAATGTTACATGGAACGGTACCGATAGAATGCCATTACCATTTGTACGCTTCTGTCAAGCATAATCTTTTCAAGCTTGCCACCCTTTGTGGTCAGGAGCAAAAAAAGCTAGAAAATAATTAGCCTCGCCCATTGCCTTTTAATATAATTTGTTTTACATTTGTTTCAAATTGATGTGTTGTTGTTTTTTGTGTGTATGTTTTTGTTGTTGAAAATGAATGCGGTTAAATTTCAAAAATTAGGAGGAATAAGTTTGAAATTTTGCCTAATTTTGCCCGCCTTATTGAAAATGGCATAGAGCATGCTTTGAACTTAATGAGAAAACTTTGTTCAATTTTACTAGGATAAAAAGAATGTCTGAACTTTGACCGGCCTGCGTTACGCAGTAAGGCAGGTTTATATGATTCACCTGATTGCCTTCCTGCCTGATGTGCCTTAGGCAGACAGGGATTTTTATTGATCAACTTTCAGTTAATCCCTACTCATCACTACTTTTGTCTGAAAACTCAAATTAGTATGTGATGTGGTTCCTGTCTGGCTTTTGTATTCACTTTTTCGTAGTGGCCACAAAAGGCGACTGACAATCTAACATCTACTATCTGATGTCTAATATCTAATTCTAAATGAGATTAAAACGCCTTGAAATAAAAGGATTTAAAAGTTTTGCTAACGAAACGATTATCAACTTCAACGAAGATGTCATCGGTATTGTTGGCCCTAATGGTTCTGGAAAATCGAATGTTGTAGATGCCGTTAGATGGGTTTTAGGAGAGCAAAAAAGTAAAGAACTCCGGTTGGAGAAAATGTCCAATATCATTTTCAACGGAACGAAGACGAAAAAGAAAGGCGGGCTAGCGCAAGTTTCCCTGACTTTCGAAAATACCAAAAACCTCCTACCTACCGAATATACCACCGTTACCATTTCCCGCTTGCTTTATCGGACTGGTGAAAGTGAATATAGGCTCAATAATGTGCCTTGTCGATTGAAAGATATCACTTCTTTATTTTTAGATACTGGAATTGGTTCGAACTCATATGCGATTATCGCCTTAGGTATGGTAGATGATTTGTTGACGGATAAGGATGATTCTCGCCGGAAAATGTTTGAACAGGCTGCGGGTATATCAAAGTATAAAAAACGGAAAAAAGAAACCCTAAATAAGCTTAAAAATACAACTGCTGACCTAGACAGGGTAGAGGACTTGCTTTTTGAAATTGAAGCGAACCTCAAGACTTTAGAAAAACAGGCGAAGCGAACCAAGCGATTTTATGAACTCAAGGATCAATACAAGGAGTTTTCTGTCGAGTTGGCCTCCATCAAACTAGCTTCTTACAAGGAAAGGAATGACGAGTTGAATAAGAAAATGCAGGAGGAAAGCGATCGGCTCAGGACACTTGAGGTGCAAGCTCGCCAACTAGAAGCAGCAGTCGAAAAGGAAAAGAAAGATAATCTCGACAAGGAGAAGAACCTGACGGAAAAACAGCGGGCACTTAGCGACGTTGTCGGGAATTTGCGCGGCATGGAAAATGACAAAAAAATGCATGCGCAAAAAATGGATTTTATCCAGCAAAATCATGGCCAATATGCAGAGCAAATTAAAAATTACAAAAGCCGGATTGAACAACTGGATGAAGATGTCGATCATTATCGTTCCGAATTAAATTATAATAAGCAATCCGAGGCAGAATTAGAGGATGAACTCAATAATGCCAAGGCGCAACTATCTGAAATTGAGTCGAGCCATGGAAGCTTGAAGTCGGAGTTGGATGCGATTATAGAAAGCCAACAGACGTTGGAAAAGGCACTTTTTGAACTGGAAAAACAAAAAGCGGTTAACCTAAATCAGATTGATAATCTGCGGCAAGAGTCAGAAAGAGAAAACTTAGATATTAAAGAAAAGCAAGATGAGATTAATAATTTGCTTATCAAGGTTCAGACACTAGAAGAAACAGAACAAAGTAAAACGGGAGAACTGAATCAATTGGAATCGGATGAAACGCTGCGCCTCAAAGAGGTGGAAATTACCGAGGAAAAGCTAGAGGTAGTCCGTAAAAAAATTGCCGATGTCAACCGGAGTTTGGATGCCAAGCGAAATGAATATAAGCTGACCCAAAGTATGGTGGAAAATCTGGAAGGCTTTCCGGAATCCATCCGTTTTTTGAGTAAGAGCGGTGCTTGGAAGCAAGATGCGCAATTGCTTTCCGACATTATATACACGGATGAGCAGTATCGGATTGCCATTGAGAACTATTTGGAACCTTATCTCAACTATTATGTAGTTGATAATTTGGAAGAAGCTTTTGCCGGCATCAAATTGTTGGGGAAAACTCAAAAGGGAAAGGCCAATTTCTTTATTTTGGATGCTTTTGCAAATTACACGGCTCCAATGCGTTTGTTGCCAGAAACACAAATGGCGGTGAACTTGGTAAAAACAGATCTTAAATACCAGAAACTCGTCAGTTATTTGTTGCAAAATGTGCTGGTGACGGATAATGAAGAACTGGTTGGAAAGCTAACCGAAGATGATATTGTCATGCTTTCCAAAAGTGGGCGGTTTATCCAGAAACGATTCAGTGTCTCCGGAGGTTCTGTGGGATTGTTTGAGGGGAAAAAGATTGGACGTAAGAAAAATCTGGAAGTGTTGGAGGAAGTGATTCGACGCTTGGAAGAAGAGGAGAATAAACTTTCTGCCGAGATGTTTCAGCTTCAAAGCAAACTCCAAAAACTCAAGGGCGAGGACATGACCCAAGACATTAAAAGGGAGAAAGAAGCCTTGAATAAAATAAAACACGAGAAAGTTTCGCTGCAAACCCGCATGGAAAACTTTCAGGTTTTCGTGAATATTGCGAGTAAAAAACAAGATGCTGCTCGGGAAAAAGTGGCGCAGTTGTCCGATGAGATTAAGGGTATTGAGGAGCAGTTGGCCAGTAAGAAAATAGAAACGGAGCAAGCTCGGGAGAAAATATCCAATACGGACGGCTCATTCCGAATGGCGGCCGAACAGTTGAGTAAGGCTTCCAGTACTTATAATGAAAAAAATATCGAGTTTGTTCGTCATCAGAATAAAGTCAGTACTTTACAACGGGAATTGTCTTTCCGAGAAAACCAACTTCGGGATTCTAGAGAGGCGCTGAAGCAAAGCCAAACGGCCATGACGCAGGGAGAGGAGGAGATGACGGAATTGCAAACCTTACTTGCAGACTTGGAACAAAAGCTGGTTCTTTTATACGAGGAAAAGCAAACCAAGCAAGCCGCACTTAGCGAAGCGGAGCAAGGTTATTTCCAGGGGCGTGGTGGCATCAACGAAATGGAAGATCAGTTGCGAGCAGCGGTTCGCGGGCAGCATGAGGCAGAGATGAAAATTGCCCAACTTAAAGAAAAGTTCTCCCAGATGAAATTGGAGCTGACCTCCACTGCGGAACGCTTGAAAATAGAGTTTAACATCATCCTAGAGGATATACTAGGGCAAGAACGCAAAACGAAATTTGCCCCAGATGAATTGGAGGCAAAAGTTTCCCGCCTAAAATCTCGCTTGGACAATTATGGTGAAATCAACCCGATGGCACTCGAAGCCTTCGAGGAAATGAAAGAGCGCTACGATA
>JAHDGC010000764.1 GCA_020627865.1 Saprospiraceae bacterium
CAGGTTTACGGTACATGTTCCGTTGTTACAAATGTTTAATTTTGGATCGCAGCCAGGGATTTCCATAACCACCTCGTAAGCATCCGTGTGGTGGCGGTCTCTCCAGTAGCCAGAACTCTTCAAGATGACAGAACCATAGCCGGAGCCATTAGGTTCGCCAGAGTCCCAGTTAGAAATGCTGGTCGCTTCTCCGCTCATCCAATTCCAGCTATTGCTGTTATAATTGGAGTATCCTAACCACGCTACGTTCGCCATTAGCCTTGAGCTGACATATGAATTTTCATCCCAGCTGTTGATAGCAACCATATGGCCACCGTGCTGTGCCACAAGTGCCTGGGCATCATTCCAGTTGTAGTTATTCTGGGAACAGTAATACAGACTTCCCCCGTGTTCTCCCAGATAAACGAAGCCAGGGATTTCAGTTTCCGGAGCATAAGCACCTGAAGCAGCAGTAGTGCCTTGAAAAGCAAACAAGCATGTCAGGAACACGCCTATCAGTTTCAATGCCCTTCGGGTAGGAAGCTGAAGCATCTGATTAAGAAGTCGATGTTGTTTCATCATAAGTACGTTTTGATAATTGAATATGATTATATTAAATGAAAATAAATTATATGCAAACAATGGAGATTGCTCTACCAGGAGGGAAAGGGAGAGCATTTATCCTCTTAATATAGAGAAGGGGGGATATTGTTTCATTTCAAACTTAGGGTTCTATCAAAGAGTGTCGTACTATGGGGAAGTGGAAACAGGAAGGAGTAGGTTGTTATTATAAAATAACTACAGGAAATACAAGTTCAATTTAGGGTATTTAAAAGTTGATGACAATATGCCGGAAATATTTTTTTTGTGACAATGTTGTTTTATTTTTAATTTGATTGCGGGAAATATTGCTTTTGAGTGTTTTATAAATTGGGATTAATTTTTAATTGTAAAAAATAATATTCTTTATTTTTGTTTTTATTTTATTTTGAAAATCAAATGATTGGTAGTGTTTTTTAGATTGAAATATCAAGCTTGTTTTTATTTTTTTTGTGACATTGGTTTTTGTTTTTTTTATTTGTCAAGCCTTTGTTCTTGTGTTTTAGGCTTATTATTTGTGAGTATAATTGTGGTGAAATAGGTGAATTTGGGCCTTGGAGGGAGCGTTATTTTGTGATTCTCTCTGATTTGACCTATTCAAGGCCTTTCGTTTTGGCTATTCTAAAATTAGTGTGGATTGTGACTAGGCATATTTTGTGTATTTCTCGATAGCCGTATGGTTTGTGTAATTCTGTTGTGATATTTTGTATAATCATAAAAAACGGCTTCCCTGAATAATCAGGAAAACCGCTTTAGAAATTTGATTTGATGAGGTTAAACCATATAAGGATCGGATGCACTCTTTTGTCTAGAAATCTGTTTTGATTATTCTAAACGTAGTATTCTTCTGATTTGCATAAATCATATGAATCAGGTATACTCCCGGAGGGTATTGAGAAAGGTCAATGCTTTCCTGGTTACTACCTGCACTAATCGGACGAGACAGTAGCTCCGTACCTTGGGCATTTACGACCTTGGCCGTAACATCCTGCTCAAATGTGCTAAGCGACCGGATCGAGATAATATCAGCAGTTGGGTTTGGATAGATGACAACGTCTTTCTGGGCGTTTCCTTTTATTACTGCGGATTCTATATTCGTGTATTCAAAGTATCCACTGAAGTATACTTTTTTCAACCTGTAATAATTTTTTCCGAGTAATGGCTTTTTGTCAAAATAAGTGTAAGGGGTTGTGTCTTCGAGGTTTCCTTTTCCTTGCATCACATCAATTGCTTGAAAGTCGATACCATTTTCAGATCTTTCGATCACAAATTTTTGGTTTGGATGCTCATTGGTTGTTGCCCAGTTGAGTTTTATTTGATTTCTATCAACTGCCTTGACCGTAAAGTCTAGTAGTTCAATAGGGCTTACATTGAGTATACCTGCACTTCCACTATAGGCCACACCATTTCTATTCCCGATAGCACATGGTGCAACCTTCCATGTTTGATCTCCACAGCTGGAAACCGTGTAATGCTCATCCATTCCATTTCCTAGCACACGATACATGTCGTTGTCCCTTGCTGGAAGTTCAACGCATTGCCGAGGATGAATCGTGGCAATGAGAATGTCTCCTGTCGGTACCCAGTGGTAAAGATTTATCGGACAGTCTCCACTGTTGCAAACATTCAGATTTGGGGTGCAGCTAGAACAAGGGATCTCAACGACACACCATGCATGAGCACTCTCCCTGTTGTCGTTCCATTTACCATTACTGAGGAAGTGTGTATAATCTTCACCGCTGCCATAATTGTTGGGTTCTCCTGGATTCCAATTAGTGTAGGTGAGGGGTTCGCCGGAATCCCAGATGAAACGTCCTTCGGTTTGTCGATCCGTTAGCCCGAGCCATACTGTGCCGTCGGTGACATCTTTCAGGAATTCATTTTCGGCGGCACTATTGATAGAAACAACATGCCCGCCAACAGATCGGGCGAAGTTATAGGCGTCCCAATACGTTACGTCACCAGCTGATTTCTTGTAGTAATTACTACCATTGAAATAGCCGAGGTAAGAAGTTTGGCTTATACTCGGGGGCTGACAAGTGGGGCAGGGTACCTCAACGACACACCAGGCGCGATCACTTTCTTGCTGATCGTTCCATTTACCATTGCTAAGAAATTCTGTATAATCTTCTCCACTACCATAGTCATTCGGTTCTCCTGAATTCCAATTGGTGTAGGTCACCGGTTCTCCGGAATCCCAGGCGAAACGCCCTTCCGTGCTTCGATCTGAAAGCCCTAGCCATACCTTGCCATCTGTAGTATTTCTCAGGAAATCATTTTCGGCGGCACTATTAATGGAGATAACATGTCCACCCAAAGAGCGAGCGAAATGATAAGCATCCCAATAGGGGACATCGCCACCTGATTTTTTATAATAATTACTACCATTGAAATAGCCAAGGTAAGCGGTGCCACTATAGTCTTGGGCAGGGCAGGAGGAACAAGGTACTTCCACGACACACCATGCATAGGCACTTTCTTTGTTGTCGTTCCATTTTCCGTTGCTAAGGAATTCGGTGTAATCTTCATTCCCAGAATTATTAGGTTCTCCTGAATTCCAATTGGTATATGTTACGGCTTCTCCGTTATCCCATTTGAAATGGCCCTCGGTTTGTCGGTCTGAAAGGCCTAACCATACTCTGCCGTCAGTAGCACGCTGCAAGAATTCATTTTCGGCAGGGCTATTGATGGCAATTACATGTCCACCCAGTGATTTCGCGAAATTGTAAGCATCCCAGTACCTTACATCACCACTTGATTTCTTGTAGTAGTTGCTACCATTGAAATAACCGAGGTAGGTCGTGCCACTAAAATTTCTACTAGGGCAAGTGTTGCAAGGTATCTCAACGACACACCATGCGTAGGAACTTTCCCTGTTATCATTCCATAAGCCATTACTAAGGAACTGGGTATAGTCCTCACCACTGCCGTAATTGTTAGGTTCACCTGAGTGCCAATTGGTGTATGTGACGGGTTCTCCATTATCCCAAGTGAAATGACCTTCGGTGTATCGGTCTGTAATGCCCAGCCATACACTGCCATCGGTAACGTTTCTTAAAAATTCATTTTCTGCCGCGCTATTAATAGCAACAACGTGCCCACCCAGTGACCGGGCAAAGTTATAGGCATCCCAGTAAGTTACATCTCCGGCGGATTTCTTGTAATAGTTGCTGCCATTGAAAGAGCCGATGTAAGTTGCGCCATTAAAATTTTGTGGAGAACAGTTTTGAGCATGTATTTCCATGTTTGTAATGGAAGCAAAGAAAAATGTAATCAAGATACTCATGAGTTTCCATGTCTCT
>JAHDGC010000765.1 GCA_020627865.1 Saprospiraceae bacterium
AAAGCCGGGTAAAGGTCCAGCTTTTGTGCGTACCAAATTAAAAAGTTTGACATCGGGCAAGGTAGTAGACAATACCTTTCCGAGTGGGCATAAAATCAAGCAAATTCGGGTAGAAAGACGGAAGTATCAATATCTCTATCAAGATGATATGGGCTTTCATTTTATGAATAATGAAACTTTTGAACAAACAAGTTTGCAAGAAGGCCTCATCAATGCACCTAAATTTTTATTGGAAGGGCAAGATGTGGAAATATTGTTCCATGCAGAAACAGAACGTCCGCTATCTTGTGATTTGCCAGCTTTTGTGATCATGGAAATCACCTATACCGAGCCGGGTATCAGAGGGGATACAGCAACTAACGTTACCAAACCTGCTACAGTAGAATCTGGGGCAACGGTTAATGTACCTATTTTTATTAATCAAGGAGAAAAAATTAGAATAGATACACGCACAGGCTCTTATATGGAAAGAGTTCGAGAAAAGAAATTTTAATACAATTATTATTGGTTACTGGTAGAGACAAGGCATGCCTTGTCTCAGGATACTGCCTTGTCTCTACCAAATATAATTATAACACCAATATCCCCAACACCATTTTCCCCATCAATAAGCGTTTTCATTAAAGCAAAACGACCGCCACACTATGAATTTTGAAGACATTCAAGCGTTGATTCAACAATTCAACGACAGTAACATTGCCGAGCTCCGCATTGAGCAAGATGATTTCAAAATCACTTTGCGCTCTCCTTCTTATGTTGAAGCTGTGCAAAAAAGCAAGGCTAGTCCCACGCCTATTGTGTTGCCTCCTTCTGCCTCTGCATTTTCACAACAGCAGATGCCAACTATTTCTCCTCCCCCCTCTCCTTCTTCAACGCTCCCTACTCCTACAACAGAGCCGACTACCACAGAAAAATCTGCGCCTCCGTCTGCCGATGCTAATTTGCTGACGGTTCGCTCTCCGATGATAGGCACTTTTTATCGTTCTCCCGGCCCTGATAAGCCGCCTTTTGTTAAAATTGGTGATACGATTACGGCAGGTGAATCGGTGCTTTGCATTGTCGAAGCAATGAAGTTATTTAATGAAATTGAAGCGGAGGTAAGTGGTAAAATTGTAAAAATACTCTTAGACGATGCTTCACCTGTAGAGTATGATCAGCCATTGTTTTTGGTGGAAGCGTTGTAAAACGGAATAAGCCTTTCGGCAAATTCGCCTTCTTCATTTTCATAGCCTATTTTTATGTGCAATATATGATAACCATTGCTTAGTGTGTTAATCGGAATATAGGCAAGATAGCCCGTTTCGTTATTGTGGGTATGTTTTCGATACTTAAATTGAACGGACAGTGTTTCGCCTTCATCAAAACTAATTTTAAAATATTTTTGTGCACATTGTTCTTCGAATTCAAGTATTTTCCGCTTTTTTTCTATCTTTTCCAAATGTTCAATATTTGGTTCTCCACAAATTTTGACTTTATGTATTTTTTCCCTTTCCAATTTAGGAATAAATAATTCAATGTAATTGCCTGTTATATTGTGTGATTGTATAATTGGACGTAAAAGCAAAGTTGTTTGTACTTCATCCAAGTAGTTGTGATGTGTGGCATCATAAGTTGTAGCATTGGCTTCAAAGAACTTATTTGATTTTAGTAACTCAAAATTTTCACTTCTATCAAAAATAAAAAGGAGTGCAATAAAGACAAATATCACGATCTTTCCAATCCAGTTTTTAGTAGAATCATTTGTTTGTTGTATCCAACTAATGTAATTAATGGGTTTATACAAAAACAACTGTGTTATTTTACCATGCCATTTTAATAAATTATAAATAAGATTACTTGAAATGTTTATTTTTTTTGTTTTCTTCTTGCTAGTGAGTAGTACCAGAGGAATACCAAGCATATAAAATAGGCTGAAAAAGATAAAAAGATAAGTAAAAAGTTCAAGTCCGAAACAGTAATTCAATAGTTCACCAAGCAAGAGTATAAACAGAATCCAAATAACAATACTGAGCATTATCATAGCAAGACTGCAAAAATTGGAAAACAAGCTACTGCATAATTTATCTAGTTGTAGGGAATATTGAGAAAGATTGGGAAAATCCTTTTTTAATTTTGTTAAAAAGTTGGGATCAAAAGTCGAATGTTCTGTTTTGATGCCTTTTGGATAAATAGAATTTAAACCCAACAATCCTGCCCATACAATTCTCAATACCAAATGACTGATAAAACAAACAACTATCGCTTTTTGCGCTAAATAACTATACACAAAAACAAAAACCATTACAGATAGGATTTGATCGCTGAAGTAAACATGAGTATAACTCACCAAATCGTCAAGGAAAGGGCCTAGGGCTAATGAGCCATAAATAGCCATGCCCGATGCCAATAATTCTACCTGCCAAGACTGTTTTTCAAGCTCACTTAACCATTTCGGTTTTTGAAAAGTATCGTGTGTTTCTTCTGTTGGAGTGGTTTTCATAGTACTTTCCGTTTTTTTGGCAAAAACTAGACTTCAAATACATCAAAATCCATGATGGGATAATCCATACTTTTGGCAATGGCTAACATTGCTTTTTCCCCTGCTAATTTTTTACAAATATACAATCCAATATCCAAAGAAGAGGCGACAGCACCTGCGGTTATCGTCTGTCCATCGGCAACAATTCTATTGGGTAACACTTTTTGACAGTAGGGCGTAAGCTCAGGATAGGCATTAAAGTGGGTGGTTGCTACTTTGTTTTGCAAAAAACCCGCAGCTCCCAGCAATAAGCTTCCCGTACAAACGGACACTTTATAAGGCACTTGCGCTGCTGTTTGGAACCACTCCAAAAAAGTTTTCTCAAATTGCAAAGAGCGAGTACCAAAACCACCGGGGACAATAAGCATATCATAAGTTGACAAGTCTGGCAGTATTGCATTTGCCTGTATTTGCAAGCCCAAACTATCTTGAACAACGACAGTTTGGGCGCACAAATCCCATCTTAAATCTGGAATGTAACCCATTGATTTTAGGCGACTTATTGGGTCATAAACGCCAATAAAATCCAGCATAGTGAGGCCATCAAAAAGAATATAGGCAATGGTCATTGTTTTAAAAATTATTGAGTTGTTGCATAAATTTAGTCAAACTATAAAACCTAAGCTTTGCCCAAAAAAAATATGAGTTAAGTATAAGTGATACTACAATGATCGGTTGTTTTACTTAGTTTTTCCACTCTATAAAGGCACAAAAATATAAGTTATATCTCCTTCTACTATGGTTAATTCCGTTTCGGTTACTTCAATAATGCTGATTTCTCCTTCTTCACAAACAGGCTCTGCCTCCTCATCCCATGTATAACACAATTTTTCCTCTGCTTCACTTTTCCATTTCCACTTTGCTAATCCACCATCGCCAGGTTCCTCTGGGTCAATAATAGAAACAAGGTAGGTACCTGCTTTTGAAAATAACACCATTAATTCGTTTAGCTCCGTTACAGGTTCACCGTTGATAGAAAACGTTCTCCAAGCTTTACAAAGTAGTTCTGTCTTAGTAGTACTTTCCATTTCTGCTTGTTTATTCGCACTAACAACAAGCTCCTCACTTGGCGCATCATTTGAAATAATAGAAAACTCAATACTTTGTTCCTCTATTTGATTGACTTTTAGTGTACCAAAATCAGCCAATGCTATGGTTTCATTATCTATAATATCATAAGCACCAAATACGATAATGGGAATATCATCTGCCTCAACAAGATTTCTTTTAACTATAAGATAGTGCCCACTTTGATTAAATTCAAAGGATTTATACACTTCATCCCCTACGACATTCCATTTGGCACTAATTTTATCTTCATTTAATGTTTCTTCTGTATTTGTATCTTCCTTATTACA
>JAHDGC010000766.1 GCA_020627865.1 Saprospiraceae bacterium
GTAGAAGCATAGGGTTGCTTGGGATATTCGGGACAGAAAACCTTGTTGGCATGCTGTACCAACCGATGATCTGCATCGTAAAAATAATTGTGGCGGAAAAGGCCGTTGCCGTTTTCCAGCTCTATGGTGCTGATGTCCAGCCCGTCGTAGGTGATCTTCTGGAAATAAAGATCGTCGCCAAGGGCAGGGGCAGGGTCATCATCATCAGTTAACTCGCAACAATCTGTTGTCATAAGCTCGATATTACAAGCATCGGTAAAGTTGAGGATGACGGATTGGGCATCGGTATTGCTGATCGCGACCTTCACTTTGTAGCCTCTTTCATCAAAGTAAATGTCTTGACTGACTTCTCCGGGGGAAGCTACCCGATTCAGAGCGAGTTTGATGTTATCCACCAGCGCATTTTCGACACTTAAAATATCTACAGGTTCCGCAAGGCTATACCGTTGCCCATCAATCGTAATCGTGCTGAGGATGTGACAATCCGGTTTTTCCTTGTCGCCACTAATTTCGTATTCGGCTTCAAGTTGGCAAATCGGGATAGTATTGTTACAGCCGGATGCAATCGGGTCGTTAATTTGTGTGAGTTTTCCGGCAGCATCATAGAAATAGTCTATGGTTTGAAAGAAGCCCTTTTGTCCATTGTAGCTCCATGCCCCCAGCTTTTTCTTGTACAACTGATCCAGATCATTATATTCTAGTTTAGAAACGATCTGGTTGTTCAGGTAGTTGAACTCCGGTCTGAGCAAATCATCATAATCCGTTTTGTGGATAAACTTTTTAGGAGAAAAGCCGCCAGGGCCAATGATCCGCTTCTTGTTGACCGTGAGCAAGCCGGCATCATTGTAAGTATTCTTTAAACGAACTATTGCCTGTTCTGGATAGCTGATCTTAGACAGGATTGGCCTACCCAAAGGATCAATATCCAGATGTTCTAGTACTTTTTGGGCAGTGGTACCGTCACCATTAAAAACCGTTTCAGTACTGCTTTTCAGCCAAGTTTTATCCTGTGCATAATCGTTAGTCAACACTGAGTTACTGGTATTCAGTTGGTCGGTGGCCAAGATACCGCTAACGGGTAAGCCCAGTGGGTTGGTATCACCATTGCCGGAGGCATCTTCATCCTCGATATGATACACCGACTTCAATCGTTGAAAATCATCGTATTGATAAAATAGGTAATTGTTGTTGCCATCCTTGGAGGCGGCCAGCCGGAAAAACTCGTCGTACCAAAAGTACTGCGGTCCAGCCCCTGGCACCTTTTTCCGAGAGACTTGATCCATAGCGTTGTACTGGTATTCAAAATCTTCTCCAATAGGATTACTAACAAACTGTAGTCTATTTAAATTGTCATAACTGTAATGGGTTTGTCCACCTGCTCCGGAAATAGTCTTTCGGGTACGACCAAGCCCATCTGCGTAGCTATACGAGAAATGGTCATTGGCATCTTTGGTGGCAGTTTTAGAGAAATAGCCATCTCCAGTGCTGCTCGTTACCGTAGTGGTATTGCCAACGGCATCGGTGGTTGTCGTGAACCTACTGAGCGGGGAGGCTTGATAGGCTATGTCGGTGCAGCCGCTACCCAGTGTGCAAATTTGGGTCGTACGGAAGAAATTATCATAGCTGTTCTCAGAAAGTACCGCTCCATCATGACGAACTGTCTTCAGTGTTTTCCCCAACCCATCGTAGAATGTTGTTGTTGCTTGACTAGGGGTGCCATCTGCAAAACTGGTGGTACTGGTGACGTAGTTATTCCCTGGAGCAATTTCATAGTCGTGGGTAACAGTTTGGGTGCCGTTGAGAGCAGTGGTAATTTCGAGTCGGCCTCTTGGGTCGTAGGTATATGTTGAGGTTATACTGTCAGGATCAGTGACGGTTTCGAGTTCGAAGTAGTCATTATAGTCGTAGGAGGTTTCGAAGGTTTCCGAATTGTTGGAGATGCTTCTGGATTCGAGTTGGAGTTGATTATTCCAAACTAGGCTGACGGGTAAAAAGAACATGCTCCCATCATCATTTGGCAAAGCTCCATGTTTAGCATACCTGAATGTTTGAGGTCTACCATCACTATTATAGTCTTCGTATTTTCCTACAAATGTTAGATTCCCATCTCTCAAGCTATAATTATCTTTAGGTACAACTTTGTTATCGTCAAGTAGTAATAACGTGGTAAAGTCTTCTTTAATCAGATTATTGTTTAATTTTGTTTTAGATATTAGAGGTTCCAAATAGCCATTATTATTCAAATAAGAGATGGCATATAGATCAGGGTCATTATGATTAAAGTAGCTAAACTCCGGAATATTATTACTTGGGGGACCTAGAACGTCAAAGGGGTAGAAATACGTTTGCTCGATTTCATTTCCATCTGAGTATATTGTTGTTGTTTTTCGCAAGAACTCCATATTGTCATAAGTTGGATCTCCTGAAGACGGGTATCCAATATGATGATTTAGTATAGTGACTTTATTGGAATCTCCACCTTTAAAGTAATTTGTGGTAATAGCACTTTCCATAGTAATATTACCAGTTCCATATTTTATAGATGATAAATAGTAATCTCTTTCTATTTGTTTGAATGGGTGGGGTAGTATTGTGCCGAATATTAGTTTTCGGATATAAGTAATCATACCTGTCCAAAAACCTAATCCTTCTACCCCAATTTCACCACTGCCATAATCACCGAAGGATTCTCCCCCAGCAAAAGGCTGCCAAGCATCTAACAATTGGTAGGCAAGTGTCTGTAGGTAACTACCAGGGTAATCCGTTTGATACATTACAGATCTAGAAAAATGCTGGCCTTGTCCTCCATTTCGTTTATATACATAATTATTGGTTTGCATGTTTTGCCCTAGGGCGTTATGTGTAGTATTTTGATATTCAAGACCAAAATACCATGATTGTGGGTAGTGCCATTCAAACTCCAAAGAAGGTGGCATAATAGTCGGTGATGAGAAAGAGTTACTTTCATGGGAAAGTCCAGTTTTTAATACAGAATAGAGTTGCTCCGTATCATCGGCCGAACCATTGATATTTATAATGTGTTCAGCATAGTTTTCAGGTGTTGTAAAATGATGAACAACATTCCCGAGAGTTGGGCTACCATCTGTTCCCGGCCAACTTTCTGTAACCGTCTCATATCCGACATAGCCATTTTTATTCGCATACAATACATTTTGAGGAGTAGAAGTGGTAACTACTTTTTGTTCTAAATGGCGATAATATCTATTTTTGTCATCTTGGTATACTCTTATGGGATGATTGATTACTTGTGGGTTAGCATAAGCATAATTGGTGACTTTGGCAGTAGTATCATAAGGAGATTCTATCATTTTCTTTACTCTTATCCCTGACCCGTTTGTCTCATCAGGAAGAATATTAGGTTCATATGCAAACATGAAAAAGGCACCGCTGGCAAGAGTTAATTTTTCGACAGCTCCGGTTGCAGCAAAATCAAAATCAATAATTGGATTTTGACCTTTGTAAGTATTTGAGTTTAACTGGTTATTATTGTTGATCGTACTAAATCCAAAGTGTTTATCCAACCCAATAGTCGTTGTATTGACTTCTTGCCCACTAATCGCCGTATATGTTACGGGAGGCAGTGGAGAACCTGATAATGTATTATTATTAAAATATCCATGAATATCCTGATGGATGGAAAATCGCTTGGGTAAATCAGCAATATCTCCGTGATATTGAATGTCAGTAACAAAATCATGAGTAGCATTTGTTTTATCTACTTCCTGAATACTCTTTAAGAAAGTTCTTTTCTTTTCTGCTGCATAAATCTCTTGTTCTTTTTCTCCATCAAAACTATTATTTAAAACTTTCACATCCATTAAAGAACCAAATTCTGACAATTGTGTGCGGTGGT
>JAHDGC010000767.1 GCA_020627865.1 Saprospiraceae bacterium
TTTTATCGCATTAAAAATACTCTCCGTAACTTCCCAATGCTCAAAAAGAATGGGAAGAATTTCAGAGTCCAGCCATTGCCTTGTACTCTTCTGTATATTGATTTCTTTAAACAATATAATTCCGTCTTGAATCTCAACGGGATAAGGCCTGAGTTCATTATCCAGTTTTGCCAATCGCTTTTCCAGTTTTTTTGTAAACTTCCTGAAGTGATCCGGTGATTCAATTTTCTTTTCTAGCTGGCCAATATGATTGCTGATCTTAGAGACCTGATCTTTATGTCCTTCAATAAATTTGGTAGTCTCTTCTGATATCTTTTGAAATTCCTCTACCTCTTCCCGACAAATATCATCAAATTTTTGAATAAGACTTGCTATTTTTTGAAACTGTACGGAGTCGTTCACCAATATTTCATGCCTTTGCAAAATATCTTGGCATTGCTGCGGAATTTGAGCAATTTGTGTTTTGTATGTTGGCCAAGGATTATGTTGGAGTTGCCATTTTTCTAATTGATTCCGGCCACCATTTTTTCCGGCAGTAATATCTTGATAGGCATGGTCGGCAAATTGGTCAAACTCTTCTACAGCAGATAGTATCGTTGCCTTGGTCTGGTTTTTAAGGTTCAGTAAATCAGCAGGACTTGCCTTCCCTTCTGCTTCAAAAACAAGCGCCTTGTGGGTTTGGAAAATAATATCTCGCCAAAGCAATAACAATGATTTTGCCTGTTCTGGCCACAGGAAATTGAGGATGTAAGTCGGCAAAATATCCGGAAGAGCATCTGTTGTCTTTTCCGCCAAGATTTCTTCATGGCATAGATCTCCAATACTAACAATTTCCTGATGCAAGGTATCGGCATGATCGACCAGTTGTTTCAGGTGTGCAGAAAAATCATCTAATCCCCAAGCGGTTTGTACGATTTCCTGAAGTTTAGAACTCAGGGAGTAGGTAGCTGTTTTTATTTTCTCCATGGATATGTTTTCTCGATTTTATTTTATTTCAGTGTATCGTTTTTAT
Source organism: Saprospiraceae bacterium (assembly GCA_020627865.1). Classification (GTDB taxonomy): domain Bacteria; phylum Bacteroidota; class Bacteroidia; order Chitinophagales; family Saprospiraceae; genus JAHDGC01. Next base: position 1,013 of record JAHDGC010000767.1, read on the forward strand.
GATGTTAATTTGAGTTTTACCCTTGAAAGGCACTTTTCCGATTTTAATTATTTTTTCGCTTAACGGATTAGATTTCATATTTAGGATTTTCTCATCCATTTGTCCTAATTAGTGGTAATGTGCCTGTCAATATCGTAATGCTTATTAACACACAAGGTTAAAATTCCGCTCAATTTACAAAAAGCCTAGCATATTCAGTAAAAAAATTATACGAACGCCATAATATTAGATTTTAAGACACAATGTTCTTTTTTATTATAAGTATTGTGACTAAGAATCAGGGCAAAAAGTAACGAATTTAAAGTTTATTGTGTTTTAGGCTAAAAAATTGTTGTAAAAGATATTGTTTTTGATTATTTTTGTTTTAATTAAATAAGTTTTTGTTATGGCTTACATAAAAGGAAGAGGTGCACAGATTAACCCTGCGAATCGGTTTTCAAATTTCATCTATGATGCAAATCCGCTGGCTGATCTTGATACAGATGAAAAATTAAAAACAAAATACATCACGGTTCATCCGAAAACTATTTTAAATAAGGTCGATAGTCCTGATATTGGGGTGGCTTGGTCCATGAATCCTTATCAAGGCTGTGAGCATGGCTGTGTTTATTGTTACGCCAGAAATACACATCCTTATTGGGGCTATAGTGCAGGGGTAGAGTTTGAGCAAAAGATTCTGGTCAAGAAAACGGCTCCGGCATTATTGCGGAAGAAATTAAATAGCAAAAATTGGAAAGCTGCCCCCATTATGCTGTCTGGGAATACGGATTGTTACCAACCTATTGAAAAGGAGTTAGAAATTACCCGCCAAATTCTTGAAGTGCTTTGGGAAAAACGGCATCCCGTAGGCATCATCACTAAAAATAGCCTGGTGCTCAGGGATTTGGATATCCTGAAAAAAATGGCGGAGCATCAATTGGTAAAGGTATCCCTTTCCATAACAACACTGGAAGAACCACTCCGACAAAAACTAGAACCACGAACTGCTTCCATTATCAATCGATTGAAAACCATAGAAGGCTTGACAGCAGCGGGTGTGCCTGTCAATGTTATGATGGCACCGATCATTCCAGGGTTGAATGACCACGAGATTTTTGACTTGGTGGAGGAGGTGGCCAAGCGAGGCGCAACGGCTGTGAATTATACCATTGTCCGCTTAAATGGTGATGTCGAAACGATCTTCGAAGATTGGGTCAGGAAGGCTTTCCCAGATCGTGCCGACAAGGTGATGAATCAGATTAAGGAATGTCATGGGGGCAAAACAAGCGATTCCCGTTTTGGCACCCGTATGCGAGGAGAGGGGCAGTTTGCCATGCTGATTAAAAAACAGATGCAACTGGCGAGGCAAAAATTTCTAGGAGAGGCGAAGTTGCCGGGCTTTAATCTGGAGATGTATGGCAAGTATAAAAATCCGCAGTTGCGCTTGTTTGGCTAAGTTGATTTTGATAAAAAATCCCGCCGAGTATACCAAATATACTCAACGGGATAAGATTATCCATTGACGACTTTTTGCCATTAAATAATCATTTATATAAACCATTTAACATAACCAAAATTGAACCTATACGTCTTGATAGCAAGTTGCAAGCCTCAGGAGGCAAACAATTAATTGCTTCAAACCATAGGTGCGATCAAATGCACTGTTTGGACACTTGATGGAATAGGATGCGGTCTATTTCATATTCGTGCACATTGTACTGTGAAACCCTGATTAGGAAAACAAATTGAAGTCGGTGTCATCAATGACAAACCCATTTTTCTCATCTACTTATTGAGATAGGGGAAGTGGAGCCATTGTTGATTGACTGCTACGTAATGACTTGACTTAATTATTGCTTAGACGCAATGACAATTCATTACACCGCGTGTATAAATAGTTATATCACGACGAAACACCTGTTCCAATTTTAGTATTGGTAGAACAAATGCAATGTGAAAAAGAAACTTGTGGATTTAAAAAGAGGGAGGGTGAAAAACTTCATTAGCGTATATTCTACCAAAATGAAGCAAAAAACCAATATCCATAGCGGAGTAGCTTGGGATAAAAGACTGGATATTTAATGATAATATAGGTGTTACGAATTGTTTTAATTCGTAGAATTTAACTTTTGTGGGGAGTTGTTGTTGCCCTTGTTGCTGATCTATATGACACATGGCTAGACATGCATCTGCAGAAGGGTGTTCGTGGTCAACATCATTATTACAGAAGGTGTGTGTATGTGCTGACAAATAATGAAGAAACCCTATTCCGTTACGGATGATAGGTGTTAGCACTACGCTCAATAATAATATTATTATGGCAAATTTCTTCATCTCTTGCAAAGCTAGATATTATTAACTTAATATCCAAATTATATTTATGTTTACTGGCGTCTAGATTACAAATCATCTTACTCCCTAATCCTTCATCAAATTCTGCCTGTTCAACCAATTCACCAACTCCACAGCACTATTAATATTAAGTTTGCTAAACATATTTTTCTTGTGAGAATTAATCGTGTTTTCAGAGCGACAAAGTAAGCTCGCGATTTCCTTCGTCGTTTTAGCATCGGCCAGTAACAAGGCGATTTCATATTCCCTAGGGGTCAGTGGATTTTTGTCGTTTTTGGAATTGCCTTTCTCATTCGTTGATGTTTTGCCCAAGCCGATTTGAACCAATTCTTGTCGAATTTGTGGATCAATATATTGCCCCCCTTTATAAACTTCATAAATAGCATCTAGTAATTCATCAAACCCAAAAGACTTTAGCAAGTAACCCTTCACGCCATTATTCAAACATTCCTTGACAAGAGTCGTGTCTCCATAGCTCGTGACCATGATAATTTTTAAAGCAGGATTTTGTTTTAAAAACTGCATGGCC
>JAHDGC010000768.1 GCA_020627865.1 Saprospiraceae bacterium
TCGGCTTTGCAATGTTAGGAATTTGCCACTTGCCCGTAGCTATGGGCTGGAGAAAACTACTCGCATTGGGCATGGCAATCGCACTGGGGCTGATGACCCTCGGGTATATCCCGTCCTTCATGAGTACGTATCAACTTCGGATAGTGACGACCTTACTCATGTTCAGGACTATTCTATATTTATATGAATTGCCTTACGAAAAAGAACCCGCCAACATTTGGCAACGCATCAATTACTTTTTCTTGTTGCCTAATATTATACTACCGCTTTTCCCAATTGTGGATTATCAAAAACATAAGAAAAATTACTATAATGACAATGACCTAAAAATATACCAAAGCGGCATTAACCTGATCCTATGGAGCTTGGTTTGCATATTGATGTATCGCTTTTTATATCATTTTGTTGTCCCCAATCAACTTCGTCTGGATGGTGTTAGAGAAGTAACGCTTTATGTGGCCACGACCTACCTGACCGTTATTCGGCTAGTTGGTCTACTGACATTGGCAGTAGGGGTATTGCGTTTGTTCGGATACAACTTACCAAAGATATTCAACTACATGTTTTTTGCAAGTAGTTTTGCAGACCTGTTCCGACGGATCAACATTTACTGGAAAGATTTCTTGATGAAGGTTTGTTACTACCCTGCTTATTTTCGTGTACGGAAAGTGACACCGGCCTATGCGCTCACCATAGCAACGCTGGTTACTTTTTTCTTCACCTGGTTTTTTCATGTTTACCAATGGTTCTGGGTTTTGGGTACCAATCCACTTTCCGAAACGGGTATGGTTTATTGGGGGATATTCGGGATAGTCGCAACGTTGAATACCTTGTCGGAAAAGAAAAACAAACGCATCAAACCAAAAGCGGAATGGGGTTTCGTTTTTAAACATGCTTCAAAAGTAGTGATGACATTTTTAGCAATGGCATTGTTGTATTCTATATGGATGGCTCCTACCTTACAGGTTTGGGTGAGTATGCTGGTTACGGCACTAAAGGATCACTGGACAAACTGGCTTTATGTTGGCGGAATGCTCATCAGTATTTATCTTGTTGGAAGTATTTTATATTATGTGTATTTGAAAAACTTCTTGCAATGGAAAAACTTTTGGAAGAAAGTCTATTCGCAAAATAATTTACTAAATTGTAGTCTGCTGGCACTACTGATTGGATTTACATTTATGCAAAACCAAAGTAAAGAGTTGAACACTTTTATTTTGAACAAAGAATTCAACAGCAATGATATCAATACGGAATATAGCGGGTATTATAGTGAAATCCTCAACATTCATAATGACGTAAGTTCCCGTATTTGGGGTAGGGATTTTACCAATAAAAAAGGTAGATTAGAAAAATTCACAGCACTCGATATTGTCCGCCCAGCCGACAATATAATCGGGCATGAATTCATCCCCAATGGTAAAAGCATCTTTAAAGGAAAAATGATCTCTATCAATTCATGGGGGTTCCGCGACAAGGAATATGCCCAAATCAAACCACCCAACACTATCCGTATAGCCATTGTTGGTGCCTCCCCCACAATGGGTTCCGGTGTTGCAGATGACGAAGTATTTGAAGCCTTAATAGAAAAACAAATCAATGAAAAGTATGGGAATGATACGCTTCAATTTGAATTTTTAAATTTTGCCCAAGCCTCTTTGTGTGCTTACCAACATACCTACCAAATTGAATCTACTATCCACAAATTTCAACCAGACTATGTCATGTTCATAGAGCATTGCAGGGGCTTTGCTGGGTTCTCTAAAAAATTAAAACGTACTCTTGAAGAGGATAAAAAAGTTTATCCCGAATTACAAACATTCATCGAACAACATCAAATCAGCACGGACGTCTTGAAAACAGAAACACAGCAAGCGCAGAAAGGAAGCCTCTTGGCTGATTTTGGATATAGAACATTAAAAGAAGTTTGTGATAAATATCAGATCAAATTGATATGGACTTACCTGCCGCCTCCGAACAAAGAACATTTCTTTGAACAATATGAAGTATTGGCTGATCGCTATAATTATCAGCATCGGATAACATTGGAAGGTATCTACGACAATTATAATCAAAAATTATTACAGGTCGCCCCTGATGATCGGCACCCGAATGAATGGGCACATCGCATTATTGCAGAACAATTGTTAGAAAAATTAGAAGACTTTTTTCAGCTCGTTCCGAAACAAAACAATCATTAAAATGTCTAAACGTATTTTATTAGCCCTAGCTGGCCTTCTGCTTATTATTGGTGGATATTATCTTTGGCAATCTATTGCATGGCAACTGGATAACAACGAGAAATCTTCCTCTTTTACCGACCTCGAATCGCTCAAACCAACATGGGTCGCACAACGGCAACAGGCCCAACTACAGGCAGCAGAAAATTATAAGGCCTTCCATCAATTCTCCTTTAAAAATGAAATTGCCAAGAGTAAAATTACGTTCCAACATCTCTCCAATCCCGACGGTGGCAAAACACACAAGCCTGTTCATTATGATCATGGCAATGGAGTAATGGTAGCGGATGTAGATAATGATGGTTTATACGATATTTATTTTGTCTCCCAGGTTGGCAAAGGTGCCTTATGGCGAAATCTGGGAAATGGACAATTTGAGGATATTACGACAAAAGCTGGTTTGGAAATTACAGATACCAAAAGTTGTGTAACGGCATCCTTTGCCGATATAGATAATGATGGTGATGCAGATTTATACGTGAGTGTAATACGAGACGGAAACTTCTTGTTTGAAAATCAGGGAGACGGTACTTTTAAGGATATATCAAAAGCTGCTAAAGTAGATTTTCACGGGCATTCTTCCGGCGTTTGTTTCCTAGATTTCAACAAAGATGGATGGCTCGATATTTTTGTAACCAATGTTGGGATTTACACCACAGATGAAAAACTTAGCTTTAAGGTAAACGGTAAAAGCTACACTTATTATAATGGAATCAATGATAGTTTTGCAGGACACCTAAAACCCGAACGGGGAGAAACCAGCGTTTTGTATCAAAATATGGGGGATAAAACGTTCAAAAATGTAAGCCAACAAATGAACATTACTGACGAATCGTGGTTGGGTGATGTCGTCGCTATGGACGGCAATGATGATGGCTATCCAGATTTGTACTTGGTCAACATGCAAGGCAATGATGAATATTATGAAAATGATAAGGGTAAGAAGTTCATCCCCAAACGCCATGAGGTGTTTCCTAAAACATCTTGGGGGGCTATGGGCATAGCTGTTTTTGATTTTGACAATGATGGCAAACAAGATATTTACATCACGGACATGCACTCCGATATGGGGGAAAACAGCGCACTCAAAATAGATATGGAGAAAATCAAACGGCCAGTTTTTCCAGAATCTTATCTTCAGACTAAGGGGGCTAGTATCGCAGGCAATAGTTTTTTCCGAAAAACGGATAGCAATACTTACGAGGAAATTTCTGATAAAATCAATGCTGAAAATTACTGGCCCTGGGGATTAAGTGCAGGGGATTTAAACGCGGATGGATATGTTGATGCCTTTGTTTGCAAAAGTATGAATTATCCTTTTCGCTATACCGAAAATGTAATCTTGCTCAATGAAAATGGAAAACGCTTTCTAGACAGTGAATATATCCTTGGCATAGAACCCCGCCTAGAAAATGCTTATGCCAAACCTTGGTTTGATCTAGATTGCGATGGAGCGGATAAAGAACACAAACATTGTCATAACAAAACAGGAAAACAAACTATTTGGGGTTCACTAGGCACTCGGTCTGCTGTTATTTTTGATTTGGATCAAGATGGTGACTTGGATATTGTTACCAACGAGTATAATGACAAACCTATGGTTTTAATCAGCGATCT
>JAHDGC010000769.1 GCA_020627865.1 Saprospiraceae bacterium
AACATGAGGGGCACCGATGGATGCCACGAACGGGAGCAAAAGAAGCAGTCAAGATGTGTAGCTTATTTTTTGTCAGTTCCCTTAGTTGATCTAGTGAATATAAAATCGTAGAACCGCAATGCATTGCGATTCTACGATTTTACATTAGAGCCCTGCGTTTTTATGTTTAACCAATGTTCTCAGAATTATCCAAACTATATTCCCACAAGGCTTCAGCTAAGGCTTCATCTCTTGCCACCCGTGACGGCTTTTTCTCTTTCTTATTTTCAAAGTATCCACCATTGCTCTTTCCAGCTTCCACGGTAGTGGCGAGAAATACCGAGGTCTCCGCCCCCTTTTCGGTCGTACGCATGAAAGGGCGCATGATCTTCCAAAAGAGTCCTGTCCAACCCATATGCTTCTCGCCAATGCTTGTACTGACAACGCCGGGATGGAGTGCGTTAACGACAATGCCATCGTTGGCTACCCGTTTGGCTAAACTTTTCGTGAAAAGGACATTGCAAAGCTTGGTACGACAATACGCATCAAAGCCACCATAGCCTTCTGGATTATTTATGTTCCCCAAATCAATCCCCTTACAACGATAATGAGCATCACTAGAAACATTTACAATCCGAGCCGATTTTGCTGCTTTTAATTGAGGCAATAATAAATTGGTCAATAAGAAGGGGGCCATGTGGTTTACCCCAAATTGCATCTCAAAACCATCTTCCGTTTTTTGAAAAACCTTAGTGATAATCCCTGCATTATTGATCAATACATCTAATTTCGGGTATTTATTGTTAATAGATTCGACCATTTTTAGGATTTGTGCTTGCGAAGCCAAATCCGCGAAGGCAATGTCTACAGTTGCGCTAGGTTGTTTTTGCAAGAGTCGTTGTTTGGCATCATTGGCCTTCTCCTCATTTCGGGCGTGAAGGATAACGGTAGCTCCCTTGGCGGCGAGTGCTGTTGCGGTAGCGAATCCGATACCGGTATTGGCTCCGGTGATGAGGGTGGTTTTGTTTTGCATGGAGATTTTAGGTTTTGAAATAAAATAGTCGCTAAAGATAAAGAAATAAATAGAATTACAATGAGCAAGGGAGAAAATACAAAACACCGACCCAAGCAGTATTCAGGTCGGTGTTTTAAAGTTTAAAATTCCGAAGTAGTTTTGGTAGATTAATAATCCCGCAGCAAAACCAACTTTTTACGCTTCAATTTTCGATCCTCAACCTTCAAGTTTAAAATATAAGTACCATTTCTATAGCTGCTCATCTCTATGATTGTGGTTTCCGAATGATCTTCATCAAAGATGCCATGAGATATGGTATTGCCGGACAAATCGGTCACAAAGAATTTTACTTCCTTATCCATATAATTGGATAAATCTACATTGAAAATATCTCCGGATGGATTCGGGTATACCCTAAAATCTTCTTCGGCAAGATCAGAATAATCAGGAGCAGCAACCCGCTCAAGGTGAAGCGTTCCATAGGCTTCAAATTCGATGATATGAACACCAACATTAGCCGAATTAAACTTCATGTTCACTCGGAGGTATCTTGCTGTTGCATTAACATTGAAACTATTTCCATTACTGGTAGCAGGCGTGGTATTGTTACTAAAATCCGCAACGGTCTGCCAATTCACCCCATCTACTGAGCCTTGGACATCATAGCGATAATAACGAGAGCCATCATAATAATTGTACACTACAACCCTGTTGACATCATAATCGTCTCCCAAATCCACTTGCCACCATTGTGCATAGGGATTAGCACCCCACCAGTTGTTCAGATTTTTGATGCCATCATTGGCGAAGGAACCTTGGCGAGTACTTTCATAGCTGGAAACATTGGTGTTTTTGTTTAATGCAATATTAGTGTTAGTGTCATCTGAACTTAAGTTGCCATAGGCTTCAAATTCTATAATATGAACACCAATATTGGCCGAATTATATTTCATGTTTACTCTGAGGTATCTCGCCCTTGTATTGACATTAAAACTATTTCCGTTACTATTTGCAGGCGTGGTATTGTTGCTGAAATCGGCTATCGTTTGCCAATTGATGCCATCCGTTGAACCTTGTACATCATATCGGTAATAACGGGAGCCATCATAATAATTGTGAACGATAACCCTGTTGACATCATAATTATCCCCTAAATCCACTTGCCACCATTGGGCATAGGGATTGGCTCCCCAATAATTTCCCAAATTTTTGATGCCATCATTAGCAAAAGAACCTTGGTGATTACCTTCATAACTAGAAACCGTCGTACTTTTGTTTAAAGCAATATTGTTATTTCCGCCGCCTGGATTTCCGCCACCTCCTGGGGTCGTAATTGTCCTGAAATATTGTTTCCCTATCCAACCATTATGGCCATTATCCCATGTACTGTGGTGACAATTGTCCGAAAGGCCGGATGCTGTTGCGCCCCAAGTTCCCGCAGAAATAATTAATTCCTGATTGGATACATTTTGAGCCTTACCAGAGGTGTTGTATTCTTGGTAGAGGTTCAGGGTAACGCCCCCAATCTCATTGGCAACATCCTGCATGATGCGGGAAGAGTAAATGTGGTCAGAATGATCCCCAGGATTTCGAGACGAATCGGTATCCGCAATATTAAAGGTCAAATTGCCGCTTCTTTCCCTTTCGATCAAGCTTTTCAGTGTAGCCTGTAGATCCGCTTTGGAGGCGTAATTGGTACTGCCATCAATGGCGGGCAAGTTCGTTACGGAACCATTGTATAATTTTTGCAAGCTTTTGTAATTGTGTAAAATGTAGCCGCCGCCGCCGCCGCCACCATCTGGTAAGCGTAAAAAGTAGGCCGTTATGTTTCTATAAGTATATTTTTGAATAGTATGACCATTGATATTGACCACCGTTGGGTTCATATCTGCACAGGCTCCTGCTCCAGAACGGAAAGTGTTGGACATAAAGCGGAGTGCCCGCAAGCTACCTTCTTCTCTGGCCAGATAATAATTATTGTTTCCCGTGCCGTTTCCTGCATCTCCTGCCGTAGTGTGGAGAAAGATGACTTTTTCGTTAGCCTTTACACTATTATAAGCATTCGGATTCATGAACAATTGCCAGTCGTCGGCATGTGCGGAGACATAGACACTGGTGTTTTGGGCTTGTGATAAATAAAAAAAGCTCAAAAAGCATAAGCTTAGAAAATGTGATTTACGCATGGTATGTATTGTTTAATTAAGAAAAATAGTTTCGTGAAATCAATGCAGATAGTATTGCCGCATGATTGGATACAGCATAAGCTGGTGGAATTATCCAATCGTTTACTATTTAACAGTAAGTCTTTGTATCATCCCAAATGATGGGACGCAATGTATTATAAACAGAAAGATGGTGTTTAATAGTTCAATGGGCTAAGGTATTGGGACGTTTTATAGGGTTTCCTTCATGAATATTTTTTCAGAACATCTCATATAATCCTTAAATTTGTATCGTTAGTGAATCATGAAAACTGTGGACAGTTGTTTTTCTGAGAACTTCCTTTTATTTTCAACGTATATTGCATTGTTGAAATCCGAGGTGTTGATGTCGGGATGGTGAATACGCTGACCTCCCTTGAGAAGTGTGATCCTTTGGCAAAAACGCCTTATCGTGAGAATGTGCGGGTACGGATTGAGAAGGTGTGATGGCTGTGTTTAAGTTGGGGAAAGTTGTATCTTTGCCAATAAAAGAATAGAATTAGGGAAGCGGAAATAAATAAGATACCCGAAAAGTCGCCGAGAATTTTGATATAAACGAGGCATTTTTGAAGCGCATAGCAGTGCTACGCAACGAGAAAGTAACGAAGTATATATTAAAATTATCAAGATTTGGTCGGGTAGGTTATTATCTTCC
>JAHDGC010000011.1 GCA_020627865.1 Saprospiraceae bacterium
AAACAATGTTGGTAAGAAAATTCCCAGAGCGGAGCCAATAATTCTGGGTCGAGAAATTGTATAATAGAATACAAGTCGGAAAGTCGATTTTCGATCGGTGTTCCGGTAAGAACGAGGGCATGTTTTTTATACAAACGCTTGATGGCTTGCGCCGTAATGGTCGTGTAGTTTTTAATCCGTTGCGCTTCATCCAGAATGATAAAATCAAAACCGGCCTTGTTTATCATCAGGTAATCCCGTAAGACCAGTTCATAATTGATGATGGTAAAATAATGCTGCTCATCGAGGTATTGCATCTCTCGCACATCGGGTTTACCATCCACGACAATGGCCGTGTATTCGGAAAACTTTTCAATTTCGCTCTTCCATTGATCTTTGACAGAAGCGGGACAAATGATTAAGGTTTTACGGAAGTCAAATATTTCTTTTTTGGCAATAGCTGCCGCGATGGCTTGCAAGGTTTTCCCCAAGCCCATTTCATCTGCAATGATGGCTGCGTCCTTAAAAGTCGCGAACTGCACGCCTTTCTTTTGATAGCCATACAAATCTGTATTTATAATGTTATCAAAATCAATTTTGTGTTCTTTCTCAATCGTTTTCAACAATTCCCTATTGTGCATTTTTTCGAGCTTCTCCAAGACTTCGGGACGAATCAAGACTTTTTTAAAAGAAGCTGCTTTTCCTACAAATTGAAAAAAACGTTTCAGCTTGTCCTTTTTGACTAATTGTTTTTCATCAAAAAATTCGGCAATTAACTTTCCAATTTTTGCAGGTAATTTATTAGGGTAATACCAAGCAATTTGATAATCTCGTAAAGGGTCAAGATAGATTTCAACAAAGGGGTAAGTTTTTCCCGCATTCCTCAAGCGTCGTTTGCCATCATCCAATTGGTTAAAAGTATAGATCAGATGCTTGCATGTACCCAGTTTGTTAGATTGATAATCTTTGCAAGAGCAATAGCCATTCCTGCTTTTCCGATCTCGTAAAGTTAATTTGTAGACTTGCCCTGTTTCGTTATACAAACTATGTTCTCCAAAAATATTGTCCGTTAGCTCCAGCCGATATTCCGCCACCTTAGCTTTTTGTTCCCGCTCCCCCATGACCCGCTTAATCATACCTTTTCGGGTATACTTCCGCCCTACCGATTCCGTTTTTTCATCCCGTTCTAGTTCTTCCAACATTTGCATGCCGCCCCCGATAGCATGGTGGCACCAAGTCTTGGCCTTACAACCACACTTCATGAAAAACTCTTCATTTTCATAGGCGAACTGCACGTCAAAATCATCATAAGCATCCTCTACATTGAAATCAAATTTTCGGCGGCTTCTGGTGAGGAGTTGAATTTGTCCGCTGATGTAAAGTCTTTGTCCTTTGCGATAAGTTTCTGGCGAGACATCTGGGCTTTCCTTCACTTGGGTCAAGCGATCTTTGATGGCTTTAATCATGGTGTAGCTGTTTTCCTTTTAGTGATATTTAATGGGGATGAAAATACGGAAATAAATGGAAATATGGAAGGGAGAAGTCAAAATTTATTGAGAAAAATTTAATCCCAAGCTACCATTTTTTAATAGTAACTTTACTAACTTTTGTTAAAGTGTTTGTCTCTTGAAATCAAGGTAAGATTATATTGACAGGACAAAGCAGCTACCCATATATCATTTTCAGGGATAGGATTACCTTTTTTACGAAGCTTATTTTTAATCTCTCCATAATACTCCGCGGTAAATTTATCACAATCTAGAATATTTAATTCGGCTTTCAATTCACCAATCCTTTTTAAATTTTCGGATTGTCTTGTCGATTTAAAAGCACCGTAATAAAGTTCTCCAATCACAATAGCAGGGATAAAAATTTCTTCAGCAGATTTTATATTTTTGATTACTTTGGAATCTTTATCAAATAGTGCAATTACAATATTCGTATCCAATAAGTATCTACCATTCATCTTTATCAATTTTCTCGCAATCTTTAATAGCTGATTTAATTTCTAAAATATCTTTTTCATCAAATACATCTGCAAATTTAAGAAGCTTGTTTTTATTAGATGACTTCGGGACTACACCTATCTCATAGCATTGATAAAATCAAGTAACTTCACTTGCTGAACAAGCGACAATCTCTGTAAGGCATTGGTTATCATATTTTTTACCTCAAGCTCTTTATCCATAATTATATTATTTAGGAAAATTTCCAGATATAAACAAATTTATCATTCTAGGAAAAAATTATGGAATAACTTACCAATACATATCGTGGTTACTATTTCCTAAATTGGGCGAATTAAGGAAACAGTAACCGACTAACTTTCTTGTCTAAACACCACTACTCCCAAACCACCACATCTTCCTCCTCATGCCATCCTAACAACAAATCCTGATACTTTTGATTAACCTGATTCCGCTTCACCTTCAAGGTTGGTGTAAGCAAATCCAGTTCAACACTCCAAGCATCCTTCACTAAAACTATAGTAGAAACCTTCTCATAATTGGACAGTTTTCCATTGACCTTACCCAAGGTCATAACAAAACTTTCCTTTAGCTCCTCCCGATCTTTTGTGAAGCCAATTTCAGAAAGTACCACAAGCGCAATCGGTTGCGGGCAGCCCAAACCGACAATGCAAATTTGCTCAATATTTTCATCATGTCCAAACTTTTTCTCTATTGGAGCAGGCACAATAAATTCCCCCTTTGTTGTAAGGGTTTCCCAGTTCTCCAACTTCCCAGCAAACAATATTTTCACATCTCCCATTTCAATAAGCTCCCCGAGCTGCTTTCCGGTAAGTGTCGGATAAAAAGGAACAGAGACGAATCCGGCCATCATAATGGCAATATCGGCAATGATCCATTCCCTACAGTTTTTAGAAATTAAACCGATGTGGCTTTTTGGAGGTAAGCCCAATGACTGCAATCCTGTTGCCAATTTACGAGCCATTTGCCCAACCTCTGCCCAAGTATAAACCTCCCACTTGTCTCCAAATGGTTGCCGAAGGAATGGTTGATCTGGTGTATTTTTTTCCCAATGATAAAATTTGAAATCAAATGTTCCCATAGTTGTTCGTTTTTTATTTTAAGTAATTATAATGTTACATTATATGATAATCTGTCTAAAAATGAAATAAAAAGTAAAAAATTAACACTTATGAATGATTATTCGGTTGGATTCTCAGACATCAAAGCTACCGGTTAGCTTAAAGCTAACCGGTAGCTTTGAAAAGGAATACATTCTTCCCATTACTTATCCACGAACTAATCCATAAAAAATCGTATCTTTGAAGAGAAATAAATTAATTTATATCCTATGCAGGAAAAACGACCAATTACAGACTGGCTTCCGATTACCAAAAAGGAAGTTGATATGCGCGGATGGGAGCAGCTTGATGTCATCCTTATCTCTGGGGATGCCTATGTGGATCATCCCGCTTTTGGGACTGCCGTCATTGGTCGCATCCTAGAAGATGAGGGCATGCGTGTTGCCATTGTGCCCCAACCCAACTGGCAAGATGATCTTCGGGATTTCAAGAAGATGGGGAAACCCAAATATTTTTTTGGCGTCACTTCCGGCTGTATGGACCCGATGGTTAATCATTATACGGCTGCCAAAAGGCGACGGTCTACTGATGCCTATTCGCCCGGGGGGAAGGCTGGGTTTCGACCCGATTATGCCACCAAAGTCTATACTCAAATTCTCAAAAAACTTTATCCTGATATTCCCGTGCTTATTGGTGGCATTGAAGCTTCCTTGCGTCGCGTTACCCATTATGATTATTGGGCGGATAAATTATTCCCGAATATCTTATCAATGAGTGGTGCAGACATGCTCGTTTATGGTATGGGGGAACAACCTTTGCGGGAGATTTTAAGACTGTTGAAAAAAGGCGTTCCTTTTCATAAAATTGATACCGTAAAACAAACGGCCATTCTCAGGGAAAGAAACCAACCGCCTCCACTTAACAAAACATGGACGGATGTCACCCTTTCTTCTCATGAAAAATGTTTGCGAGACAAAAAAGCCTTTGCGGCAAATTTCAAAATCATAGAGCAAGAATCCAACAAGGTGCAGGCAAGACGTATTTTACAGGATTCCGGTGACCACAAACTTGTTGTTAATCCGCCCTACCCTCCGATGATTTCGGATGAGATTGATGCTTCTTTTGATTTGCCCTATACCCGACAAGCGCACCCGAAATATCATAAACGAGGTGCTATTCCTGCTTATGAAATGATTCGTTTTTCCATCAACATGCATCGGGGTTGTTTCGGGGGATGTAGTTTTTGTACCATCTCTGCCCATCAAGGGAAGTTTATCGCCAGTCGTTCCGAGGAATCTATTTTGAAAGAAGTAGAAGCTGTTACGGAAATGCCAGACTTCAAAGGTTACATCAGCGATTTGGGCGGCCCTTCGGGCAACATGTACAAGATGAAAGGCAAGGTGCAATCTATTTGTGATCGCTGTGTTGCTCCATCATGCATACATCCTGTTGTATGCTCCAACCTAGATACCAGCCACAAGCCGATGACAGAAATTTACCGAAAGGTAGATGCAAACCCTAAAGTAAAGAAAGCTTTTGTGGGCAGTGGTATTCGTTATGATTTGTTAGTGGATAGTTATAATAAAAATAATGATGGCAGCTTGGAGGAATATATGGATCAGTTGGTGAGTCGCCACGTGTGCGGTCGGTTGAAAGTGGCGCCAGAACATACCTCGGATGCCACCTTGAAAGTGATGCGAAAACCTTCGTTCAAGCATTTTCACGAATTCAAAAAACGCTACGATAGGATCAACAAAAAACACGGTTTGAATCAGCCTTTGATTCCCTATTTTATTTCAAGTCATCCGGGATCGACGGAGGAAGAAATGGCCAATCTTGCTGCTGAAACCAAGGACATGGGCTTCCGTTTGGAACAGGTACAAGATTTTACCCCAACTCCGATGACGGTTGCCACGATCATTTATTATACGGGCCTGCATCCTTATACTTTGCGGCCCATTTATACCGCCAAAACCAAACAGCAGAAAAAGCGACAGCATATGTTTTTCTTTTGGTATAAACGGGAGAATCATCAGCTTATCCGAGATAAATTGAAGACGATGAATCGGGAGGATTTGATTGAAAAATTGATTGGGGATAAGAAGAAGGCGAGGAAGACAGAGTTGATTAAGGCGAGGGGAAAAGGAAAAACTGGCATAAAGAATGGGAGAGGTAGAAAGTCTTTTGGCAACAAATTTAGCACGAAAAGACAGAAGAAATAATTATAGCAAAGCTAGTGATTAGCTTCAAGTTAGTCACTAGCTTTGCCAACAAACAATATCGGTAGATATTATCACTCAAAGACATTATGATGATAATAAGGAGGCTACCCCTTACTCAAAACCGCCTCAATCTTAGCCACCACATCCTTCGAAATTTTTGCATTTATCTTGCTCGTATCTAAACCAACTTTCACGGCATTTACCTTCTTCTTCAAGACATCCGCCTTGCCAGTTTCCCAATATTTGCCATCATCCTTCACCTTTAATTGGAGGTATTTTTTATCCAGATGTTTCAACAGTTTCACGATAGCCATATGGGTTTCTGCTCCCGCAAAACGCGTGTTAACAGAAAGCGCATTTCCTGAATTTTGACCCGATTTATTTTTTCGGGAAGCAACTTGCAATGGTGAACTTAACCAACCATTTTTGTCAAAATAAAAGTTTAGGGTTTCACAATATGGATGTGGCGTCACGGCGATACCCTTTAGGCCACAATTCCCGATAATTTTTTGAACACCTTTTTCTGAAACGATATTAGCATCCACAGCTGCGTTCCAATCTTCATCCAAAATGGAAAAGCGCCACTCCATAATTTCTGCAATATCTTTCAGTTCATTAACCAAATGGTTAAGTTGGTTTTTCTTTCTCAATTTGCCTTTGTAGCTTATTGAAAATCCCATAAATCAAAATAACTTTTTATTAAAAAATAATTGAAATCTTTGGTTGTAATACACTTGCTCAAGGGGAGAATAACACATAAAAGTAATTCATAATCAGCAATTAACAACTGCTCTCCGCCCGGATATTCAAAGATATTACAAATATCGTGCAGATATTTAAAAAAATGAAAAATTTTATACCAAACAACGGCTAAAAATGAAGAAACTCTTTAAGCACATGGGGTAAATAATGGGTCACTTTCAAAGTATTAAACCTAGCCTACTTAATCTATGCAGACATCAGATCGCTTCACCCAAAGAGTAAAACACCCTTTATTTAAATTTAGTTACTTACAAAGCATTCGTCCAGCCTTTCAGGTACTCGCTAGGTGTTTGCCCTGTTCCGGACTTAAATCTTCGGTTAAAATTAGAAAGGTTATTAAAACCAACCTCACTCGCCACCTGAGCTATAGATAAATTTTCTTTCTTCAACAACTCACAGGCAAAACTGATTCTCAATTCATTGAGAAATTGGATATAGGTTTTCCGCGTATGCAATTTAAAAGCACGACAAAAAGCAGGGACACTCAGATTCGCCACGGTGGCAATTTCCGGTAATGCAATCACCCGAGCATAGTTTTCCATTGTATAATGAATAACATTATTTAGCCATACACTTTCTTGTTCATCTATCTGACTTTTCAAAGGCATGGACAATTGCTTGAAGTCCTTACACCCAGAAAGCAAATGCAATATTTCCAAAAATACAGCCATTTTCGAAAACCCAGAAAGATTCCTCATATCTTCAAAATGTTCCTTCAATTTTTGCTCTTTATTCCCAAAAATTTTCAAGCCATATTTTGCATTTTCAAACAATACTTTTACATTATGCAATTCAGGGGTTTCTATAAAATTACCATCCAATATATTTTTATTAAAAAACAAAGAAATGCTTTCGATCCCAGGACTCTTGTCACTATAGTAAACGGAATCATTCTTAAAAAGATGTGGTAAGTTTGAACTCAAGAGAATCACATCGCCAGCCTCAAACCTCCCGAGGCTATTTCCTATAAATAGCGTACCTTCTCCTTGGAGAATATAAGCAATTTGCCACTCTACATGATAATGTAGCCGGTCATAAAAATACTGTAATTTATCATATTGTACCAAAATGGCCGTGTCGCCAGCTTTCGGTACTTGGAAGTTTAATACTTTCACGTATGCTTAAAGTTTGTGTGTTTTACAAAAAAACAAATATTCTCCCTGTTATCCCAATAACATTATAGTATTATTTTATTAAAGTATAATACAATATTATTATTGTCCGCAAAGTACCGTTTAATAATAAAATTAATGCCTAATTTTAGGAGATTCATT
Source organism: Saprospiraceae bacterium (assembly GCA_020627865.1). Taxonomy (GTDB): domain Bacteria; phylum Bacteroidota; class Bacteroidia; order Chitinophagales; family Saprospiraceae; genus JAHDGC01. Next base: position 7,287 of record JAHDGC010000011.1, read on the forward strand.
TACATTCTATAAACCATCAAACCTTATCCAATGTTGCAATTTAAACATTTATGCTGCTTTATCCTCTTTATACATGCTTCTTTTTTCTTAATGGCCCAAGACCACACCGATAGATGCGGCCATTTCAAGGCTACCCAAAAACTTTACGATACCCACCCCCAAGCAAGGCCAGAAAATAATGCACCCCACCAAAGGTTAAATCAAGGAATCAATGGACATGAACAAAACAATTATAATGCGGAACAACCTCCCATATTTACGATACCTACCGTCGTTCATATTGTCCATAACAACGGCCCGGAGAACCTGACCGATGCAGAAATCATTGACGGGATTGCCTTACTCAATGAAGATTTCAATGCCTTGAATGAAGAAATACCGAATGAAATTCATCCCAGCTTTCAGAATATTGTCGCAGATTGTCAGATGGAATTTGTACTGGCCTGTAAAGATCCTAACGGCAATCCAACCACCGGCATTGTCAGAACTGTATCGGACTATACTTATGCAGGCGATGATGTCCGCATGAAAGAAGATACACAATGGCCAAGGGATAAGTACATGAATGTTTGGGTTGTAAACAAGGCTTTTGCAAACTCAAATTCCTCTGGTTTCGCCTATTATCCTTCTACAATTGATGATCCAACATTGGCAGTTTACGACGGCGTTGTGATTGCTTACTGGGCATATGGCAGACATAACGAAACCGCCGTAGGCTACGAACATGTGCTGGCCCACGAGGTTGGACACTGGGCGGAACTGAAACACACTTGGGGAGACCAATCTGCTTTCGGTACACAGGAAGCGTGTAGTGATGACGATGGTGTAAATGATACGCCCAATACATGGGGGCATGCCTTTGGAGGGAGCTGCACACTCGAAACGTACTCCTGTGGAACATTGGACAATAATAATAACTTCATGGATTACACGGGTACCTGCACCGGCATGTTTACTTTAGGGCAAAAGGCTAGAATGCACGGAGCACTTAACTCATCCCTCTCGGATAGAAATAATTTGTGGACAGCCGCCAACCTCGCGGCTACAATTGAGTGTATTGATGAATCCTTAGTTTATAGCAACACAAGCATCGAGGAAGACCTTGCCAACAACGGCGTAGTAAATGGTACCGTTACTGTAGAGGCACAAAATGTGACTTTTTCCCAAAGTTCCGGAAATTTTATAGCCGGAACACATTATACAATATCGGGGCTTCCGGCAGGATTGTCTGCCACAGTTTCCGTAACGAGTAGCACGACATTGGTGATTAACGTTACAGGTACCTCAAGCCCGCATACCAATGCCAACGATGTAACATATAGTATTATGTTTACAAATGCGGCTTTCAACGGAATTCCGGCAGCAAATGTCTTTGGTTCAACCTACAATGACCTCCAAATTGATTTCCTCGACCCATACCAAATCGTGTGTATTGATTTAGACCCTGACCCTTATGCTGATGCAGGCCAAGCTTGGGAGTATTTCACATTGGGCTATGGCAATGCAGAATTTGGTACATGGTTATATGAAAATAGTAACCTTAAATTGGAAACCTATAGTAAGGGGGCTATTTGTAACCCGAATACTAGAAATATCCAAGCCCTAGCTTACAATACTTACATTGGCTCTTCCAGTACTTTCACGCCACCAGATCCTTATCCTGACCAACTGGATATTAGCAACCCTTCTTACACCAGCTGGAATGGGCAAACGGCTTACATAGGCTTCGAATTTCAAAGATTAGGACGAACACATTATGGATGGCTAAAAGCAAGTGTGACCTCCAACGGCTCCCGATTTACGGTAATGGAAGGCGCTTACAATACCGAGCCTTTCGCAGGGATTTATGCCGGGTTATGTAGTGGTGGAGGTGGCGGAAACCCCTCACTTAGCTATACTCCTACCGGAGTCACAGAAGACTCCGCGAATGATGGTACCGTGAGCGGGACAATCTCCATCAGCTTACAAGATGCTACTTTAAGCCAAACCAGTGGTTCTTTTACCGCCGGAACGCATTACACAATCTCGGGGCTTCCTGCTGGATTAAGTGCGACAGTTAATGTGCTTTCAGAAAATAGTATGCAACTTGTTATATCTGGAACGGCCAACAACCATGCAGATGTTAACGACACCAACTTCAGCATTAGTTTTCTAAATGCTGCTTTCAATGGCACTCTTGCTACCGATGTACAAAACTCGACATACAGTTTGTTCGTTGACTTCCTTGATGCGCCAGCACTTGGGGTTACCCTTTCTACTACCAACCCGAGTTGCAGTGGAAGTTCGGATGGTGCTATAACAATTACCAGTGTAAATGGCACACCTCCATATACTTCTCTATGGAGCAATGGTGCAACGACGAATAGTATAAGTGGGTTGACAGCGGGTTCCTATAGCGTTACGATTACAGATGCGAATGGCAGTACAGGTTCGGCCGCGGCAACTTTAACTGCACCTGCAAATTTAAATCTTTCATTTACGACCATAGCTGCAAGCTCAGAGACAGCCCAAGATGGTTCGGTCAACCTGACGGCAACAGGCGGAACAATTCCTTATACTTATAATTGGTCTAACGGTTCGACGACACAAGATTTATCCGGTGTTGGTGCCGGAACATATAGTGTTACCGTCACCGATGCGAATGGCTGCACTAAAACGGGATCAGCCTCCGTTGTTGTAGAAGAAACGCCACTCATTTATTGTGATGCTTCCACAGACTTAGATTATAACTGGATTACTAACGTAAGCTTTGCACAAATCAATAAGTCATCTGTATGGAGTGGTGGATATGCTGATTATACGACCGAGATCGCTACAGTTGAACATGGAGAAACGCATACCTTAGCCGTAAGCCTTGAAGCTGACTATTGGACAGAAATTACTATTCATACTTGGATCGACTGGAATAGGGATGGCGATTTCTACGATCCAGGAGAAGAGGTTTATAGCATTCAGTCAACTGGCCCATATAGCACTGCTGTTACGGTTCCGGCAGATGCAGCATATGGCGATCTCAGGATGCGGGTCAGAACTGGATATTATTATGCAGGCACACCAGGAATAGATTCGGAACCTTGCGGAACAGATACTTATATGGGAGAAGTGGAAGACTATACTATATACATTGCGCCTCCTCCTGGAGAAGATTGTTTAACTACTATGGATATCACATCAGATTATAACAATGGAGATATTTACCATGAAAAAGCAATGAATCATATTACAGCCAATAACGTCATCTATAGTGGTGCCAATATCATTTACGATGCTGGTCTAGATGTATTACTGAATGCAGGGTTTGAGGTTAAGGTAGGTGCAGAGTTTGAAGCTAGAATAGAGGGCTGCAAGCAGTGACATCGCCTATGAACATCATGATAAAACAATAGTTTACTAGTCGTTTAATATATTAATCGGTAAGCTTTTGCAACTATCCTGTTTCTAACAGAAGCAGGTATCTCCTAGCAAAGGCTTACCGTTTTTTCATTTCATCAATAAGGCATGGGATATTAGTCTTTATTTACAAAAATTGTTTATGCATTAAAAATGATCTTTTACCTTCATATTTCGCCTGTCTGCGTGAACTTGTTCAGGCAGGCTCATTTGAAAACAAAATCTCTATTTTTCCTGCGCTAAAAACCTCCGTGGCAAAGACTATTAAACATTGCTTCCTCTCTGCAACCTATCCAACACTATTTCTACATTTGGATTTTCTTCTTTCCGACAAATCTCCATCAAAATTTTATCCTGCTTCCTCCCACGCTCCATCGCCTCCTGGTAAGAAATATTTTCCTTAAAAGTAACCAGTGAATATTTGGAATAGTACTCCGGAAATTGTTGCTCCAACTGCATTTCCAATTTTCTTTTTTTAATAAAAACGGGATCCGCAACCTTATCTTGCATTTCATAAAAATTATCAATCGCCAAATCGGCAATCGCATTGGTATTCTGCACCCGTAAATCCTGAAAAGTTTCAAAGACTTTCGTCCAATCTCCGGCATGCTGTTCCAATACCCGATCAAAGACAAAAACATCTTCAAAAGAAGCGTTCATTCCTTGTCCATAAAACGGCACAATTGCATGCGCAGCATCGCCCATAATGAGGGTTTTCCCCCAAGCTTGCCAAGGGTAGCATTTTATAGTTCCTAATGTTCCAACCGGATTCGCAAAATAATCCTCCAACAAGGTGGGCGCATGCGGAATCAGATCAGGAAAATATTTTTGAAAAAAGGACAACACCTTGTCTCTGCTATCCAAAGCATGGAACCCTTCCTCTCCCTCAAAAGGGTGAAACATCGTCACGGTAAAGCTACCATCAAGGTTCGGCAAGGCAATCACCATAAAGCGCCCCCTCGGCCAGATGTGCAAGGCATTTTTCTCAATACGATAACCGCCATCTTCAGCAGGCGGGATAGAAAGTTCCTTGTAACCATGCCGTAAAAATTGTTGAGAATAATTGAAAAGCAACTGGCTCGTTTGTCCCATCATGCTTCTCCGCACCGCGGAACCTGCACCATCCGTTCCGATGACAACATCCGCATGTATTTCCTTTGTTTTTCCGGTTGTATTATCCTGAAAAGTACCGATGCCTTTTTCTAAAGCGACATTTGTACAAGTATTGTTAAACACAACCATAACATCTTCATATTTTTCCAGTTCATCCGGCCATGTTCAATCCTTGAAATTGATATACTCATTGACACGCCCAGAATATTTTGAAAACCGAAGCTCCCCAGCCGTATCATGAATCATCCGACCATTCATGGGAATACATTCCTTCTGGATTTGTGATTCCAATCCGGCTAATCGCAATGCTTGCAATCCTCGATTGGAAAGGGCAAGGTTAATGGATCGCCCAGCACTAATTGTTTCCTTACGCATATCCGGCCTTTTTTCAACCAGATGAATTTGATAACCTCTTTGTGCAAGCCGGATGGCCAGCAGTGTACCGCAGAGTCCGGCACCGACAATGAGTATTTTTTCTTTTTTTTGCATGGTAGAAAGAAAACGTTAATAATTATTCCTTAACCGTAAAATAACATAATCATCGGATAAAAAAGGAAGTCTTTCCGTAAATAAAATTATGATTAAACAAAAAAAGCCCTCCATCACGGAAAGCTTCTCTTATAATCTTTATTTTTTACTCCGCCTCAGATGCACATAAGCGGGATAATTCTCATTTTTCAACCTAGCAGACATATCGTTCGCGTCTCCTTTATCATAATAGCGTCCGACACAAACGGAATGAAATCTAGATCCTTTAAACTTGACAAGCTCAGCACCTTCATAGCCTTTTTGTTGCAATTGCCTGACCAAGCCCCGAGCATTAGCCGGATTCTCAAACGATCCTGCAATCACCATGAATTTTCCTTCTGAAGAAACACCTCCTTTTGCTGTGAATTCCTCCTCTTCCCCCGTTTCTTTATCCCCTCCTGACGCAAGAGCCAAATCTTGGTCTGTATTAGTAAATTTAGTATCCTCAAGTCTTTCCTCCTCCTCAAGCGTACCGTCCGTCTTTTCATATTCATCCAAAAATTCATCATCTTCAATATCTTCGTCAAAGCCTTCATCTTCCTCATTGTATACGATTAGGTCTTCACCATCTTCGTCCTCATTTTCAATATCCAACGTAGCAGTTTTGTCCTCATCAGCACCCTGTGAAGTCGATGTTTGCTCCGTAGCATCTTTAGACTTATTACAAGCTTTGAAAATTTGCATGGTCCAGAGTACGGCCATGATTGCGAAGAGGGCGTAGAGAATATATTTGAATATTTGTCCCATAGTGTTTTGTTTAAGATAAGTAAAAAAGTAGAAAGCCAAAAGCATGTACCTGCGAATCTACCCAACTGTATACCATGTAGGCAAATCAATTGTTTATAACTTTGCTGGCATAACTTACTTTGTCTTTCACATAAGTGTTTCTGTTTTTCAATTGTTAGCAACCAAGTAAATGCATCAAGTCCCTCGAAAACAATCTAAAAATAATAAAATTCGTATAGAATAACGAATAATTGAGCCGCAAGAATATGCTCTCTATCACTTTTTCGTCCGCACATATGCTGGAATTCCTGCATCCTCCAGTCTCTTTGCTGCCCTTCTAGCCCGTTCCATAGTCGTATTTTTCTGAGCAGCTACATTATAATTACTAGAATTTTTGAACTTAACAACATCCGCCTTGGGATATCCTTTTTTCTTGAATTTTTGCACTTCGGCTAAGGCGTTTTTCCTATCCTTAAATGATCCAACAATGACATAATGATAGGTGCTTGGTGCTTTATCGTAAGACTTAGGCACATCTTTCTTTTGGGTATTTGTCGCAACAAGGCCTTTTGAACTGCTTGTCTTTTTTTCCCCTTTCGGAGGAGCATTCAATGTAGTTTTTCCAGTTGTTGTTTTACGAGAAGATTTGGTTGCGGTCAAGCTTTTCGACCCCGAACCTTTTGCCGTAAGTTCATCCGCCTTCGCTTTTTTCAATTCGGCTTCCCGTTTTGCCGCCTCAGAATAGGCTAAATCATCCACTTCCGAATATCCATCACCACCCTCATCTTTCGATCTTAGATTCGACACCGATTCATCCAGTTTTTCAGTTGCTTCATTTACTTTTTGGGAAACGCTCTCGTAAGTAGCTTTACTTTTGTCCTTAAGGGTTGACCCAGCATCCACGATTTTATCTTTTGCGGTACCACCAATTTCTGCGGCCTTATCCATAGCATTACCGAGCAATCCTTTATGGGTTTCGCCATCATCGTTACCAGAAATGCCAGCTTCTTCAGTTTGGGTTGCATTGTCTCCTAAATATTTAACTCCCTTGTATAAAGCGAAGAAAATAAAGCCCAATAGTAAGAAAGTAAAAACAGTACCTAGGAAGTTTAAGAGCTTGAACATATTTAAATAGTTTTAATAATAAATAATAAAGTTAATTAAGTGTTAAAATACTCGTAACTTTGAAACAAAAGATACGTCAAAATTACTGATTTTATTGCTTTATGAGAAAATAAATTTTTTTATTATAAAAAACATTACTATGAGAGACTTGTTTCTTGCGACAACGCTCAACCCATTGGAGTTGGTCGAAAAATCACTTATGAATTTTTTTGAGAAGGTTGGAAGCTTTATTCCAGCCCTGATCAGTGCCCTTTTCATCCTGATTGTAGGATGGATTATAGCAAGGATGCTAAAATGGGGTGTTCAAAAACTATTGAACGCCATTAACTTTGATGGTATTCTTGACAAAACTGGCATAAACCCATTTCTAGTGAAAGGGGGCATCAAAAAAACCGGTTCTCAACTGATTTCGGCCCTATTCTATTGGGTAGTTATGCTAACCATTTGGCTAGTTTTCTTTAATACACTAGGATTGGAAGTTGTTTCCTCTCTCCTCACAGATGTTGTCAAGTTTATTCCAAATATTATTGTAGCTTGCTTGCTGTTGGTTGTTGGGATGTACCTAGCCGAATTTGTCAGTGGTATCGTTGTCGCTACTTTAAAAGGCGGCAGCTATGAAAATCCGGAGTTTTTAGGACGAATGGCTTATGGAGCTGTCACTTTCTTCACGGTAGCGATAGCTTTGAATCAGTTGGGTATCGGCCAAGGGATCATCAACTCTGCGGTTAACATTATCCTTGGCGCTTTCGGTATTGGGCTTGCTTTGGCCTTTGGGCTTGGTGGCAAAGATTGGGCTTCCGATATGATTGATAAGTATTTGAGATAATTTTTTATATTTTTAATCTAGGGTACAGCTTGGACAGGCTGACCGCGAATGCAAAAACACAAATAATTTTTTACGCAATCGCTTGATATTCACCACAGACCTGCCTGCAGCAGGCAGGTTACACAGATGGCCACAGATTTTCACACAGATTATTCTGTTTCTGGCCACCCTGTTGAAGCTGTACCCCAGATTAAATTAAAGCTGTCAAGCAGATTTAGATTCAAAAAGACCTTTCACCCAAAGGCAAAAGGTCTTCAATCAAAATCAAACTATTAAAAGCAGTCAGTTTTTCTTAGTTAAAATTGAGATAGGACTCTAATGTCCAACCTGTATTCCCCTCAAAAGTTACTTTCACCCACCTAGCTTTTGCCCCATCAAGGATAATAGACTTATCGGAATACTCCAACACCTTTACAAGCGCACTATCCGGAAGGCGGAAGTGCTTTTCTGGCGATCCCATATCTGGCGCTTCCCGCAATCCAAGGCTACCGCCCATACTGTTAATCATCGCCATAGTGCCTTCCGAAAAATCTGCCGCGTTGGAAGTTGGTGGTGTCACTTCGGTATAAGAAACTTCTGGTACTGATGCTTCAGCAGGTGGTGTCACCTCAGTATATGAAGCATCCGGCATAGCTGTTCCCGCTACTGTATTCAAGGAACCACTTTCACGAGCATTATCAAGCTGACTCAAAATATCATGAAATACAGATTTATCGGCAGTTGCTTCTTCTGGGTTGGCCTCATTTTCTTGCTGAATTTTATCCATTTTTTTCTTCAGCATTTCAATCAAATCTCCATCCGAAGTTGAAGCCTGATTCGATGCGACGTCTTCCACCTCTTTGGTCATTCTATCAAAAACAGCCGGTGGCGCCGTCTCTACTTTAGGGTCTTCCTGATTCTTCTTTCTTACATTGGACACCAAGTCCTTTATAAAATTGAATAATGTTGGTCTTTCCATCATATGTTGTACAAAAATTTATGCGTTATGTGTAATAATTATTTCAGCTTTTTTACTTCATGAAGAGAGAGGCCGGATAGTTCTACAATTTCGGCATCTGACATGCCTTTGGCTCTTAGTTTTCGGGCGAATGTTTCTTTCGCACGTTTTTCCGCCTCACTCGCTTTCAAAATAGCGGCTTCTTTTTCCTTCTCGGCTCTCTTGGCTTCCTTCTCGGCTCTCTTGGCTTCCTTCTCGGCTCTCTTGGCTTCCTTTTCGGCCTTCTTTGCTTCCTTTTCGGCTCTCTTTTTCAACGCCTCTGCTTTCGCGACAGCTTCCTCGACCGCTTCCGCAACAGCCTCCTCTTGCTCCATCCTTTGGCTTCGAATACGGGCAGCTTCTCTGGCTAGCATCATTTCATAATGCATCATTTGCTCACTGTTCATTCCGGCTTTATTCAGCTTCTTGATTGCTTTTTGCAACCATTCTTCTGTTATAAATTCTGGAATCTCCAAGAAACCATCATTAAATGCCTCCAAATTTTTCATAACATAAATTAGTTTATCAAGGTTTGTATGAATTGCTGACTCCTTTTTATCAAATTTACTAATTTCCACAATAATATGCGTGATTTGCCTATCCATTTCTTCCCCATGCTGATTTTGTAAGGTTCCAACATGGTAATACTCCTTAGAGTCCGGAAAAATATCATGTGCCATAAGCCCAATACAGTATATGGGTTTCAGATTATCAAACTCGTAATCTCCCTTCTTCACAAAGGTATTGAACCGCTGAAAAGCATAAAATTTTGATCGATGGATAAAATTATCATATTTCCCAGCTTGCATTTCCACAATAAAAGTATTCCGTGACTCATCCATACAAACCAAATCATTCGAGCCGCCCCTAGCATCTTTTGTCAAGCCACTGAATTCATTATTGAAAAACGTAACTTCCTTGACCGGAACCGCTCTTTGGATCAGTGCCGCCAATGCCGTTCTTAAAAATAAAGTATCGCTTTCATCTCCAAAAGTTACTTTAAAACCAAAATCAGAGAGAAAGGAAATAAAATCATAATGTTTTTCCATAGTATAATTGCAATAACAATGTTGCAATCTAAAAACATTTTGTTAAAAATGCAAGAAAATGTTTTCCGCCTAGGAAATATCTTTATATTTAAGACTAGTTTTATAGAAGCAAGTTACACCTTAGCAAGCACGATTCATCAAATTCAATAGTATATTATAAGTGGCACAGTATTTTTGTTACCAACAATATATGTCTCCGGGTCATTACAACACTAAAGTCTGTAATAATTGCTAAATTCGTCCTTGTTAAAAACATACTTAAATGATACTATCCGATAAAAAAATTCTGGAAGCCATTGATAAGGGAGAAATCCTTATAGAACCTTTCAACCGAGAGTGCCTCGGGACAAATTCTTATGATGTCCACCTCAGTAAGCATATGGCCATTTATAAGGATAAAGTTCTTGATGCTCGGAAACATAACCAGATCGAGGAAATTATAATTGGCCCAGAAGGGTATGAAATCAAACCCGGCACGCTTTATCTAGGTGTAACGGTAGAATATACCGAAACCCATAATTCAGTGCCTTTCCTCGAAGGGAAATCCAGTATCGGACGGCTTGGCATAGACATCCACGCTACTGCCGGAAAAGGAGACGTTGGTTTTTGCAATACCTGGACTTTAGAAATCTCTTGTGTACAACCTGTTAGAGTTTATGCGGGCATGCCTATTGGACAGTTGATTTATTTCACGGTTGATGGTGAAATTGAAAATTATTATAATAAAAAACCAGGCGCTAAGTATAATAATCGTTCTATTAAGCCCGTGGAGTCAATGATGTGGCGGAATAAATTTTGAAAAACAACTACAAGAAAATTCTGCCTGCGCTTCCCCTGCACCTAGGAAGGGTTTTGCGCGCAATTTTCTTCTACTTTTAGCTTTCAATAAATCCACCAACTTTATGTGAGTATAGTCTGTAAAAGTAATCGCTATGCAAATTGCAAAACAAAATACAATCACTAAACCTAAACTCAACCTTAAAATCATTTCTGCTGGAGCAGGTAGTGGGAAAACCTATCGGCTTACGCAGGAAATGGTTGCTTTGCTAAAATCTGGGGTAAAACCAAGTGGGCTGATCGCAACGACCTTTACGGTAAAAGCTGCCGCAGAGCTTCAGGAAAGGGTTCGTATAAAATTACTGGAGGATGGTCTTGCAGATGCAGCCAACGAATTGTCTAATGCCCTCATCGGTACCGTACACAGTGTCGGCACCAAACTACTCCGCCGATTTGCATTTGAGGCAGGCGTTTCTCCGGAAATTGAAATTATTGCCGATGAAGACCAGCAGGTGCTTTTCAACAAATCACTTTCCAGTATTCTGCACCCGAATCAGATTAGAAAAATAGAATTGCTCGCCACCCGACTAGGTTTGAATAAAAAAGGGGATACTTTTGATTGGCGACGGGATATAAAAAATATTACAGACACGGCTAGAGCCAACGATTTCTCTATCGAGGTACTTTTAAAAAGCAAGGCAAAATCTTACGAAGATTTCATCCATTTTTTGGGACAAGCATCAACGCTCGATGAGACTGCTTTAAACGATAAACTCGTCGCAGAAATTGGCGCTACATTGGCGGCACTGTATGCCAATGATGCGGATGGCACAAAAGTCACCAAAGATGCCATGAGTTTCTTAAAAGCTTGTCAAAATAATTTAAAAAATAAAGGGCAACTCAACTGGCACGAATGGGCAAAATTATCTAAGTTAAAAACCGGAGCAAAATCCAAAAAACTTGTAGAAAACCTCAAGGAGTTTACCGCACTGAGCGAAACGCATCCGGGGCTACGCCGGGATGTAAAAGATTTTGTAGATGAAATGTTTGACATCTCTATCGCAGCACTGGAAAAATATGATGAGTTCAAGAAAAAGCGAGGTCTGATTGACTACACTGACATGGAGCTTCAGGTCAAGAAATTATTAGACAATAAAAATGTAATCAAAGTCCTGTCGGAAGAAATCGAATTGCTCATGGTCGATGAATTTCAGGACACCAGCCCCATACAACTCGACATGTTCCTGAAGCTATCTCGCTTGGCTAAACATTCCATTTGGGTTGGCGATCCTAAACAATCCATTTACGGATTCCGAGGGGCAGAACCTCGACTGATGCAGGCGATTATTGATGCTTGTGGTGGAGTAAAAGAAGAGGACATCCAGAAACATTCTTGGCGATCAAGAGAGGAAATTGTACTGGCTTGCAATGCATTATTCAACAAGGCTTTTACAGATTTACCAAACGAAAGAATCAGCTTATTCCCCAAACGTTGTTGTAAAGCATCGGAAGAAAGTCAGAACGATGAGGATGAGCCAGCAGAAGTTGGCCTAGCCCTCAAACATTGGCATTTTGAAAGAGATGGTGGTTCCAATCGAGCACCTAATAAAGCATGGGTGAACGATGCTATAGCGGAAAGACTCAGGGAATTTTTAGCTGCACAACCGATTATTTTTGATAAAGAAGAAAAGATATATCGTCCTGCTCGCCCAGGAGATGTGGCGATCTTGTGTCGGACGAATTTCGGCTGTGCGGAGATGGCAAAGTCTTTACACAAAATGGGACTCAAAGCGGCCATTTCTAGAAGTGGCTTGCTGAATACCGCTGAAGTTAAGTTGATTCTGGCTTGCTTGAAATTCATACAAAACAAACACGATTCACTTTCCGTTGCCGAAATTTTATTGTTAGCAGAAAAGAAAAATCTGGAAGAAATCATTGATGATCGCCTCAATTTTTTGGAGGAAGCCGCCGCTTCAGAAGACAGTTTACATTGGCCCAAAGACAATGCCTTCATCAATAAGCTCAACGAAATGCGGCAAGGCGTGGTAGAACTTTCCAGCGCAGAAATCCTCAACTTGGTCTTGGAAAATCTTGACTTACGAAGAATCATTGTAAGTTGGGGTTCCCTAGAACAACGCTTGGATAATATTGATGTGCTAAGAAAGTTTGCCTTACAATATGAAGATGCTTGCCGGAGATTGCACACGGCTGCTTCACTCGGAGGATTCTTGTTATGGCTAAACGAATTGGCTTATAAAGAAAAGGACAAACAGGGTTCCGGCGAAGGTGTAGATTCCGTTAATGTTTTGACTTATCACAAAAGTAAAGGTCTGGAATGGCCTGTGCTCATTGCACATAAACTGGATGCTAGATTGCGGGATCGTCTTTGGGGATTGAACATCATTCCTGAAACAGATGAAATTGATCTGAATAATATTTTGGGCAACCGTTGGTTACGATATTGGGTGAACCCTTATGCCGATCAAATCAAAAGTACGGGGCTGGAAACACGTATCAATGAAAGTGAGGTGAAAGCATTGGCCAAACAAGCGGCCATGAGCGAAGATGTTCGGGTACTTTATGTTGGGCTGACCCGTGCAAGGGATTATCTTATTTTCCCTACAATTTTCAAAATCCCAACCCGTTGGCTGAATCGTACCTGGCATGAAGGTAATGAGGATATGCCGACACTGGACGAGCACACCGAAGAAACCCAGTGGTTGTGTGGGGATCGGATTATTTTAAAAGAGACAGAAGTTTGTACTTTTGGCCCGGATATTCCGGCAGCGAATAAAGAAAAGCAAGCCATTTTATACCTCGAAAAACCAGTAGGTTCGGATGATTCTCACCGTCCATTTTTGATTTCTCCCGCAGAGGAACCGGAAGGGTTTTCAGCAAGTACCGGTGCCATCATTCAATATGGTAGAGCCTTGGGTTTGCAAGAAGATGCGGAACTGCACACCATAAAAACAGTTTATCATCATTTTCTTATTGCGGATAACTTGGACTACCCAGAAAGGGAGCGACTTGTTATGGCAGAAGGTTTATTGGAACGGCATGAAGCATCGGATATGCTCAAACCCGAAGAGTTCCTGCAATGTGGGAAGCTTTTTCATGGTTATATTCATAAAAATTGGGCGCCAGAAAAGTTACACAAATGCCTACCGATAAATTACCGTGAAGGGAATCGGCGTTATATTGCTAAAATTGATTTTTTGGTTGAAACAAATGACACCTTAACGATTGTACAAAGAAATTCTTTTACGGGAGAACAACGGTTGCTGCGAAACGCTGCATTAGAAAGTGCCAAAGATATGGCATGGAAATCAAAGGCAGTAAGGGCAGCATTCTCACAAAAAAATATTCGCTGTTTTGTGCATTTCTTTTTGATGGGGATGATGGTGGAGTTGGAGATTAATTTGACGTAAAACAACCTGACTAAATCACCCCAAAAACACTACAACCTCTCGACCTGAATTCCCAAAAATGGATGTATGTTATAAGAAATGATCATCGTAAATGGTGCGGGGTATATTACGTGTACATCTACATTCCATGCAAAAAATAATCATCGCAAATAATATGTCAAATAACTATTTCCCCTAAATCATCATGGTATTTTATCAAAAATTAAGAAATGTACGTTCAATATATCAAAAACAAGATTGGCCTTGTATGGAAACAAAATAACCTAGTCAATTTTATATACATTATTTATTTCCAGCTCCCTCAACAAATTATTTTGTAAAATAAATTCAATTCCATGTTAACGTTTTGGCTTTTGTTTCTATTTATAATAAATGGAAGTTATGGTAGCGTGGTGAAGTAGAATTAGTCAATCTATAATCTGGACTATGGACGCAACAAAAAACATACGAATACATATTTTTATAAAAAAATATGTATTTCACTAAACCTTTTCCTCTTTTAATTATTTCATATAGTTGTAAAAATATAATCAAACTATAAATTTCAAACAACAATAACACATAAACAGATGCAACAGAAGCAACACAATCAAAAATTATAATAGTAACAGAATTTGCTTTCCATCTAATTTAAGGGAACCGGAAATAAATAAGATACCCGATAAGTCGCCGAGAATTTTGATATAGGCGAGGCATTTTTGAGGAGCATAGCAGCGCTACGCAACGAAAAAATAACGAAGTATATATTAAAATTATCAAGATTTGGTTCGGTAGGTTATTATCCTCCGATTTCCTAAGCAATGCTACCTATTTGTAGCAACTAGCAAAGTTCAATAAAATTACAATATCTAGTACCTGAATCTTTACAGCAAAAGTTGTAAGGACAAAGCCGTACACCCTTTAACATAATAACTAATAATATTTTTTCAATCTAAAATTTTAAAAAATGAGAACTAGTAAATTTTTTACTTATGCATTCATGGCAACTTTAGCCATCCTTTTAAGTGTTTCGACTGCGCAAGCGCAATGGCAACAAGACCCTAATAATGGAGGTGTAGCCAATACAGATATCACCACCACTATGTACCGCAATGGTAATGTTAGCATTGGCGGAAAAAACCCACTTCCTACCGAAAATAAGCTTTTTGTAAATGGTCGTATTTCCCAATTGAATAATGGAAACTTTGGGGCTTTCGGTTCGAGTGATCAATGGGCTTCTTTAGGGGAATCTTTTGGCCCTCCGGGCATCGCACAAACGTATGGTTTGTTTAGCCAATGGGGCGGAACGAGTTTAACGACTGGGATAAAGGATAGAGCACATGGATTGGTTGCTTGGTCTGGGAGTGGTCGTTTGGATTTTGATTATATCAATAGTAGTAATGTGCCTTCGACGAAGATGTCTGTTTTGTCGAATGGTAGAGTGGGATTAGGTACTACAACTCCTAGCAATCGTTTAAATTTGGACTTAGGTTCTACCAGAGATGGTATAAAAATTCAAAGCGATGGTAATGCTAATGCCTATTCTGACCTCCAATTTGCAGTAAAGACATCTAGCAACATATCAAATAACCAAAGTTTTGTTTGGATTGTCAGTCATAGAAAAGATGGTTACTTCTCAAATAGTCCAAGCGGAGGCTCTTCTTTAGAGTTTTATGCTGCTAGGAATAATACACCAGGAAATGCAAGATATTATGCCCCTTTATGTTTCAAATCAGATGGTGATGTTATCCTAGCTTCAAATAAAAACGCTTTTAGTGGAAATGTAGGCATCGGAACAACAAACCCGCAATGCAAATTGGATGTAAACGGTACTGCCTGTGTAACTGGCGGTTATTGGTCAGGATCTGACAAACGCTTCAAAAAAGACATAAAAACAGTAGAATCAGCATTAGCAAAGATCAAACAATTGGAAGGTGTATCTTACAAATTTAAGCAAAAAAAGTTTGGTGAGATCAGCTTTAAAGAAAATAAGGATAGAGTAGAATTAGGACTCATCGCACAAGATTTAGAAAAAGTATTTCCAGAACTAGTACGACAAAATGATG